>NZ_JBYNAH010000343.1:0-3288 GCF_059781815.1 Salipiger sp.
GCCGATTTGCGGACCGCACCAAATTAACTGATTTTGTTGTGTTTCCGCCTACTTGTGCGGACCGGGATCGGATCATAGATGACCGGCCTGCCTGCACAACGCACTGGATGCCATGCCCCACAGCTTCGAGATCCCGGTCAAACTCACGCAAGAGCGCGACGCTGGTGCAGTGCCCTCTGATCAGCGCACGCTGCAATACGAGCTACAAGCGCACATGAGCGATCAGTCTGTCACGAACGGCAGGATCCGGGCCACACCGATCATTGACCTGACAAGCTACAAGTTCAGCGCGGTGCTCGACTGGATCGCGATCGCCGTCACGCTGCCCGAGAGACAGGCCACCGTGAATGTGGGCAAGACGATCAAACGCCGCCTCAACCAGCCAGAGCTCGGCGGCGTGTCAGTCAATCCGCTCAAGAAAGGCGGAGATCGCTACACCCGCGAGATGAAGCTCACCATCCAGGATCCGACACTCCCAAGGCTATCGAAAGTCCTCGACGAACTCGCCAGACGCTATGACGTGCCGGTCGAGGACGGTCGAGCCGAGCACCGGGTGATGGGCTTCGAGCTAGCCATCGACATCTATCCGCGTCCGAGCAAGGTGAAAGATGATCTGGAGCTCGCCCTGCGCCGGGTGCAGATGTCGGAGTTGCTGCGCAAGCACTTCGCACCGGAGCAGATCTTTGAGACGGGGGATTTCACCGAGAAGTGCGACACGCTTCGCTTCAATGACGGTGAAGGGCGACACCAGATCGAACGACCGAAGGGACAGCGAGGTCCGACGACTTTCAAAGACGTGCCGCGGTTGCTTCTCGCCGCGGCCGGCCACACCAACCATAAAGCCGCTCCTGTGAACGCGACGGTCTACCTCGGCAAACGAAGCCGCCCGATGAGCTACAGGCTTCAGGACAAAGTCGCGGACCAGAGGGACAAGGACGGGAAGCCCCGCGTGAAACTGTCGCCGAAGGACCGACGATCCAGGATCGAGGTCACTCTCGAGAGCACGACGCTTGAGGGTGATACAATCCCGGAACAGCTCGACCTGTTTACAGTGGACGATTTCAGCCGACGCTACTGGAAAGGCCTCCGCGATGTCTTCTTCGATTTTGAATGCCCGACCTTCAAAGCCGCTCCGAGCGGAGAGCCAGAACCGGAGCTGGTCGAGGTGTTCAAGAAGACCGGCGTCATCGGCGTGAAGCTCTGCGACTTGGGAAACAACGCGATCGACCGAGCGACGGGAAAGCGGCGCGGAGACGGAAGACTCGTGCGACAGCTCGGCCCCCGTGGTCACTGCGTCGCATACAGTGAGCTCAACGACCGCATCGGCCGCGCGCTTAAGCAGATGGTGAAGCAGTTTGAAGATGGGTGAAGAATACGTCCCCCACTGGCACCGGCCGCCGCGTTCTATGCGAGGGCTGATGCTCATGGAAAGGCGGAGAGAGAAGCGGGTGAGAGGGTCAACTCGGGAGACCAGGGACCGAAGGATGCGCACAGGAGCGGAGACAGAGAACTGAGGCACAGATGCGAGATCCGAGATGCTTACCTTAAACAGTCAGCAGTGACTGACGTGGAGCGCTCAGCTTCGCGAACAGCCCCGTGACCACAAGGACCAAGCCAGGTTGGCTGGAGATGCGCGCGCCCCGCGCGATGAGCCGCACCGCCTCCGGCTGCAAAAATGTCAGAAAAAGTGGCCGGGCTGCGCCCCGCCCATGCCCGTCGTCACCCTGCGACGGGATACAAGGCTTCGCCGCAGCTGTGGCGGAAGCAATGTGTCGACCGCAGCCCACCACCCCAATCCTTGTAGCTCGAGCAGCCGCCCCAGACCTTTGCCCCCTACCCCGATCAGTCCCGCAAGAGTGGGATGACATTGCTGCCGCGCATGAACGCGATGGCGCCTTCGCTCCTGATGGCCTCAAGCGCCGCGGTGCGTGCGTCCTTGTCGGAGCGGAACTGATCGTCCCAGACGTGGCTCGTCCCGTCGCAATCGACGACCTCGAGCGTCCACAAGCTCTCTGTCTCGAGCCGGTAGATCTCGATAGAGAAGGGATAGCTGTTCACCATAACGGTCTGGCACCTCCCTGACATCACGACATTCGGCTCGTCTTCTTCCATCTACGTTAGCCCCGCACGCCCTTACATCACCTTGCTCGCACGCTTCAGGCGACGCGTCTAGGCCGAGACGGCTCGCCGGGCATGATGCCTCGATCATGCAAGCCGATGCTCCCGCGTTGCCGACGCCCGTATGTCGACTGGGCTCTGCAACTCTCAAAACCGCTCGTAGGTGCGCGACTTCTCTCGTCCGCACTCTTGCTGCAGATTTTCGCGAGGCACGCACCAGGCGCGTTCTTGGTGGTCCCGGCGCTACTCCTCGACCTCCCCGTATCTTTTCAGGGAGAGGGACACGCTGTCAGTTCGCCATAGTGTCCCCCGCGCGCTCCCGAGGCCATTGCGGCCTGCCCGCCCCTCCGCTCTCGCCACCAGCGGGGCTCGACCTCAGCTTCGGGCGCGCATGTCGCATACGGAAGCCATGCTCTACAGAGTTCGCCAACTGCGCACCAGGCGCACTCCTCACGGGCCTGCGATTGCTCCCTGCCACGTTCGACCCCACCGGATCGGTTGAGGTAACCTAACACCCCATCCGGAAAGCGACGCGGTTTCTTCGACGTCGCGAGATGTGCGGCGTATAAGGTCGAAAACAGCGATTTCCTGTATAACTTACGTTCAACAACTATACTAGGTTGCCCCGCCTTCGCGGCGTATCAGCCGCTCAAGACGCAAGGCAAGGCCTTGTAAATATGAAATATTTCTGGAGCCACCTTGGTTTTGCGCCCGACGGACGCGTCCACGCAGAGTATAATGTAGTCATCAGCAACAAAGAAGAGGCCAAGATGCCCAACCCGATGACGAAGACCGTGACCGACGCCTGCGAGAGCTGGCTCAAGACCTGCGAACGCAATCAGCTCGAGCGATCGACCCTGAAGGCCTACCGCAGCCACGCCCGCGTTCACATCGAGCCGAAGATCGGCCCTCTCGCCCTCGCTGACCTTTCCCGAGGTCAGGTGCGCGACTTCATGCACGAGCTGCTCGATGACGGCATCTCGCAAGCACTCGTGCGCAAGGTCATGATCAGCCTGCGCGCCGTGCTGTCCGAAGCCGTCGAGCGGGAGTGGATCGAGCACAACGTCGCCACCGACGTGAAAATGCGCCGCCGGCGCCGCTCCGAAAGCGACGAGCGCGCCGAAGTGAGCCAGCCCCATTGAAGTGGTCCACCCACGATGCGCGAAGTCC
>NZ_JBYNAH010000051.1:0-9601 GCF_059781815.1 Salipiger sp.
ATCTCGATCCGGGTCGCCACGCGCAGCGCCGCGTCGAGGTTCGAGAGCGGCTCGTCGAATAGGTAGACCTTGGGGTCGCGCACGATGGCGCGGCCGATGGCGACGCGCTGGCGCTGGCCGCCCGAGAGCGCCTTGGGCAGACGATCCAGGTAAGGCTCGAGCTGCAGCATCCTGGCGGCGCGCTCCACCGACTCGCGAATCTCGTCCTTGCTCTTCTTGGCGATCTGCAGCGCAAACGACATGTTCTCGCGCACGGTCATGTGCGGATAGAGGGCGTAGCTCTGGAACACCATGGCGATGCCGCGCTGCGCCGGCGGCACGTCGTTCACGCGCTGGCCGTCGATCTCGAGCGTGCCGGCGGTGATCTTCTCGAGCCCCGCGATCATGCGCAGCAGCGTTGACTTGCCGCAGCCCGAGGGGCCGACGAAGACGATCAGCTCGCCCGCCTTGATATCGAGATCGATATGCTTGAGCACCTCGACGGCGCCGCCATAGGTCTTGCCCACATCCGTCAGTTTCAGATCGGCCATTTGCGTACCCCCTCCGAGATCAAGATTTCAGCGCCAGAACGGGCTGCCAGCGCCCGAAATGCAGCTTGCCGTCAGGCGCCGGTCCGGCCGATCCGAGCTCAGCTCCGATTTGATGCCAGTTTCCCGCCGGCGCGTCGATGGTCGCCGGTGCGTCGCTGATATTGAAGGCGCAGAACAGTTCCGTGTCGCCGAGGCCGCGGCGGAAGGTCAGCACCGGACCCTCGCAGCGCACCTCCGAGATGGTGCCCTTCTTGAGCGCCTCATGGCTGTGCCGGAACGAGATCGCCCGGCGGTAATGATGCAGCATCGCCAGCGGGTCTTTCTCCTCGTCGGCGACGGTGCGGCTGAGATGCGCGTGGCTGACCGGCAGCCACGGGCGCATGTTCGAGCTGAAGCCGCCATTGTGCTCGTTGCTGTCCCAGACCATCGGCGTGCGGGCGCCGTCGCGGCCCTTGAAGGCCGGCCAGAAGCGCTTGCCATAGGGATCCTGCAGATCCTCGAAGGCGACCTCGGCCTCGGGCAGCGCCAGTTCCTCGCCCTGGTAGATGCAGGCGGAGCCGCGCAGGCACATCATCAGCGTGATGTAGAGTCGCGCCGCCTCCTCGGGGATGTCCCAGCGGGTGATATGGCGCACCACGTCGTGGTTCGAAAACGCCCAGCAGGCCCAGCCGCCCGGCGCCTTCTCTTCCATGTCGTCCATCACGCGCTTGATGAAGGCGGCGGTGGGCGCATGATCGGAAAGCAGGTCGAAGGCGTAGGACATGTGCAGGTGTTCGTCGCCCCGCGTGTAGTCGCCCAGCACCTCGAGCCCGCGCAGATCCTCGCCGACCTCGCCCACGGCGGCGGCGTCATACTCGTTCATCAGCTGGCGCAGGCGCGCGAGGAACTCGAGGTTCTCGGGCTGGGTCTTGTCGTAGAGATGGTTCTGCCAGGTATAGGGGTTCACCGCCGGCGCGGTGATCGGGTTGCGCTCTTCCGGCGGCAGCGGCGGGTTGTCGCGCAGTTCGCGGTCGTGGAAGTAGAAATTCACCGTGTCGAGGCGGAAGCCGTCGACGCCGCGATCGAGCCAGAACCGCGTCACGTCGAGCAGCGCCTCCTGCAGCGCTGGCTCGTGAAAGTTCATGTCGGGCTGCTCGGTCAGGAAGTTGTGCAGGTAGTACTGGCAGCGGGTCGGGTCCCATTGCCAGGACGAGCCGCCGAAGATCGACAGCCAGTTGTTGGGCGGCGTGCCATCGGGCTTGGCATCGGCCCAGACATACCAGTTGGCGCGCGGGTTGTCCTTCGAGCTGCGGCTCTCCTTGAACCACGGGTGCTCGATGGAGCTGTGCGAGATAACCAGGTCCATCAGCACCTTGAGGCCGAGCATGTGGGCGGTCTCGATCACCGTGTCGAAATCCGACAGCGTGCCGAACATCGGGTCGATGTCGCAGTAATCGCTGACGTCATAGCCGAAATCGGCCATTGGCGAGCGGAAGAACGGCGAGATCCAGATCGCGTCGACGCCGAGCGAGGCGACATAAGGCAGCCGCTGGGCGATGCCCAGCAGGTCGCCCACCCCGTCGCCATTGCTGTCCTGGTAGCTGCGCGGATAGATCTGGTAGATCACCGCGCCCCGCCACCAGTCGGGATCCTTCTTGAGGTGGCGCTTGGCGCCCATGTCCGGGTTTGCGGTCATGTAGGGTATTCGTCCTTATTTCACCGAGCCGGCCAGCAGGCCGCGCACGAGGTATTTCTGCATTGCGAAGAAGACCACCAGCGGCACCGCGATCGACACGAAGGCGGCGGCGGCGAGGATGCCCCAGTCGCCCCCGCGCGAGCCCAGCAGGTCGTCGGCGATCTTGACGGTCATCACCCAGCTCTCGCTGTTGGAGGGCAGGAAGACCTTGGCGACAAGCAGGTCGTTCCATGTCCAGAGGAACTGGAAGATGGCGAAGGAGGCCAGCGCCGGGAAGCTCAGCGGCAGCACGATCTTGGTGAAGACCTGGAAATCGGTGGCGCCGTCGACCTTGGCGCTCTCGATGATGTCGCGCGGCAGGCCCATCATGTAGTTGCGCAAGAGGTAGACCGCGAGCGGCAGGCCAAAGCCGGTATGCGCCAGCCAGATGCCGAGGAAGCTCTGCCCGATGCCGATCTTGTTGTGCAGCGTCAGCATCGGCACCAGCGCCAGCTGCAGCGGCACCACCAGAAGCCCCACCACGGCGGCGACAAGCCAGCCCCGGCCGGGAAACTCCATCCAGGCAAGGGCGTAGGCCGCGAAGGCGGCGATCAGGATCGGGATCACGGTTGCCGGCACCGTCACCGTCAGCGTGTTGATGAAGGCGCGGTCCATGCCGTCCGAGGTCAGGATCTGGCGGTAGTTCTGCCAGCCGAAATCCGGCGGCTGCTTGGTCACGACGTAGAGCGAGGGTGCGCGGCTGATCTCGCCGTCGTTGACATAGGCGAAATCGCCATTCTCGGCCACGGTCAGCGAGCGCTGCAGCACCGCGCTGCCCGGCGTGATCGGCAGGCCGTCTTCCGTGGCCTCGGGGAATTCGGGCGCGCCATCGGCGGGATAGGCGATTTCGATGCGCTCGTCGTCGAGCTCGCCGTCTTCCTCGGTCACCTCGACCTCGTACCAGGCGAAGGTCTCGCCCGCGCTGGCGGCACCGGGATCGCGCCCGGTCAGGCCGAAGGCCGAAACGCTGCCCGACCCGGCCTCGAAGACGTTGCCCTCGAGAACGTAATAGTCGCCATCCTGCCGAACGCCCTCGGGCTCGGGGCGCATCCGCACGGCGCTTTCCACCGGGAACATCGCCGCCCACCAACCGGTCTCGGAGATCTGCGCGCGGTCGCGGAAGGACGAGACCAGAAGGCCGACCGTGGGGATCAGCCAGATGACCACGAGAAACAGCACCGCGAGGTTGGTGACGAGGCTGAGCGAGGATTTATGGCCTGCAATATTGTCCATGATTACAGCTCCTTGCGCGCCTGGCGGATGTTGTAGATCATCACCGGCGTGACAATCAGCATGATCACGAAGGCCACCGCCGTGGCGCGCCCGTCATCGCGGAACATGTAGGTCATCATGTAGCTTGGCAGGATCTCGGTATCGAAATTGCCCCCCGTCATGGTGTAGACGATGTCGAACACCTTGAGGGTCATGAAGGTGATGGTGGTCCAGACCACGGCGATGGTGCCTGCGATCTGCGGGATCTTGATGCGGAAGAAGATCTGGAACGGGTTGGCGCCGTCGATGATGGCGGCCTCGATGGTCTCTTCCGGGATTCCGCGCAGCGCCGCCGAGAGGATCACCATGGCAAAGCCGGTCTGCATCCAGATCATGATGATCATGATGAAGAAGTTGTTCCAGAACGGGATCTGCAGCGGGTCGATGGCGGCAAGCCCGAAATAGTCGCGCACCGCGTTGATGATGCCGATATCCGGGTCGACCGCGTAGACGAATTTCCAGATCAGCGAGGCGCCGACGAAGCTGATCGCCATCGGCATGAAGATCAGCGACTTGGCGATGCTGCCCCATTTCAGGCGGTCGGTGAGCTGCGCCACCAGCAGGCCGAAGAAGGTCGCCGCGGCGGGCACGAAGAGCACCCAGAGGAAGTTGTTGAACAGCGCCACCCGAAAGCCGCGCTCGGAGAACATCTGGATGTAGTTGCCAAGCCCGACGAACTCGTTGCCCGAGCGGTTGTAAAGCGAGCGCAGGAAGCTGCCGACCACCGGGTAGACGAGGTAGAGCCCCAGCGCGAGGATCGCGGGCATCAGGAACAGCCACGGGCGCACCGCGGTGGCGCGGGCGATGTTGCGGCCCTGGTCATCCTTGCGTGGCGGGAAAATGAACCGGTCGAGGATGATGTTGGAGAGGTAGAAATAGCCCACGCATCCGCCGACCCCGATGACGATGGTCAGAATGCCCTGAAGGATCGGTGACATGGCGTGCTCCCCTCGCCGTAAGCCTCATGCGTGGCACCCCCGCGCCCGACGGGCACGGGGGAATCTTCGGGACGGTGTCAGACCGTCAGCGGATCGAGTCCCAGCGGCTCTGGATGGTCTCGGTCACGCTCTCGGCATCGGCGCCGCCCACGTAATCGATCATGCCGGTCCAGAAGGCGCCGGCGCCGATCTCGGCCGGCATCAGGTCGGAGGCGTCGAAGCGGAAGGTGGTCGCCTCGGCGAGGATGTCGCCCATGGCGCGCTGCGCGTCGGTGGCATAGACCTCCGGGTTGACGCCAGCATGGGCGGTGAGGAAGCCGTCCTGCGCCATCCACAACTCATGCGCGATCGGCAGCTTGAGATACTCGAGCATCACGTCGGTCGCCTCGGAGGGCTTGGTGATCGAGAACAGCGTGCCCGCACCCAGCACCGGGTTGCCGAGATCCTTCTCCTCGTAGGACGGGAAGTAGAAGAAATCGACATTGTCGCCAAGCTCGGCGCTATCGGGGAAGAAGGCCGGGATGAAGCTCGCCTGGCGGTGCAGGTAGCAGGTCGGCGGCACCGCGAAGAGGCCCGAGGGGCTGTCGCGGAAATCGGTGGTGGCCGCGGCCTGCGCGCCGCCGCGGACGAACTCGTCGTTGCGGATGAACCAGCCGAACTCGTCAATCGTCTCGACCACCTGCGGGTCGTTGAACGGGATCTCGTTAGTCACCCACTGGTCATAGACCTGCGGCTCGTGCATGCGCAGCATCAGGTCCTCGACCCAGTCGGTCGCCGGCCAGCCGGTGGCCGCGCCCGAGCCCAGGCCGATGCACCAGGGCGTGCCGCCATCGTCGACGATCTGCTCGGTGAGTTCCTTGAGCTCTTCCATGCTTTCGGGGATCTCGTAGCCCATCTCGTCGAAGGCGATGGGCGAGTACCACACGAGGCTCTTGAGATCGACGCGGTAGAAAAGGCCGTAGACGTGATCCTCACCATCGGGGCCCGCGTAGGTCGACAGATCGACCCAGCTGTCGCCGGCCGAGAAGTTCTCGGACACCCAGTCGGCGGTGTCGTCCGGGAGCGGCGTCAGCAGGCCCTGGCTGGCCATGTCGGCGGCAAGGCCCGGCTGCGGGAACACCGCGAGGTTCGGCGCGGTGCCGGCGCGGGCCGAGATCACGATGTCCTGCTCGAAGCTGTCGGAGCCGGAGTAGTTGACCTTTGCCCCGGTGGCCTTCTCGAAGAAGCTGAAGACGATGTCGACCTTCTCCTTCTCGTTGCCGGTCCACGGGCCGGTGATCTCGACGGTCTGGCCGGCAAGGTCGTATTGGTCGGCAAAGGCCTCGTAGCTGTCCCACTGGAAGTCGCCCTCGCCCACCTCGAATGGCATGGACTGGGCGAGCGCCGCGCCGGCGGACAGCGCAACGATTGCGGCGCTGCCTAGAAACGTGCGTTTCGAGAGATACTTCATGGGTGATCGTCCTCCACGGTTTCGCGATTAGGGATCGCGCGTTCACCGCTTTGAGGCGAGTCACCCCAAAGCGCTTTGAAGTTGGCCGAGGGTTGCTCTTTTGCCACCGCAAGTCAATCGCGATACGCATTCTTTTTCTACGTTTTCCATGCTGCACTGCAGCTTTCGAGGGCGAAAACAAAATCCCTTTTCGTCCGCCAGGTTTTGGGTCTATGGTGACGGTCATCCGAAGCGCTTTGGAAGATCCCGCCATGAATCTGAAGCAACTCGCCGCCCATCTCGGACTGTCCCAGACCACCGTGAGTCGCGCCCTCAACGGCTATCCGGAAGTCAGCGAACAGACCCGCAAGCGCGTGGCCGAGGCCGCGCGGGCGCTGAACTATTCGCCCAATGCCCGCGCCAAGGGGCTGGCGACGGGGCGCGCCATGGCGATTGGCCACGTGATCCCGATCTCGACCCAGCACGAGATGGTGAACCCGGTGTTCGGGGATTTCATCGCCGGCGCCTCGGAGGCCTATCTCAAGGCGGGCTACGACATGACGCTGTCGCTCTCGGGCGACGAGGACGAAGCCGACAATTACCGCCGCCTCAAGGCCAAGGGCCATGTCGACGGCATCATCGTGCACGGCCCCAAGATGGCCGACGGGCGCATCCCCTTCCTGCGCGGGCTCGACCTGCCCTTCGTGGTGCATGGCCGCGCCTCCGAGCTCGACATCCCCTACAGCTGGATCGACATGAACAATTCCAGCGCCTTCAAGCGCGCCACCGCCTTCCTGCTCGATCTCGGCCATCGCAGGATCGCGCTGCTGAACGGGCTCGAGTTCATGGACTTCGCCTATCGCCGCCGCATCGGCTATGAGGAGGCGCTGACCGAGCGCGGCATCGCCCCCGACCCCGCGCTCATGCGCGGGGAAGAGATGACCGAGCCCTTCGGCTACCGCGCGGCGGCGCAGATGCTGGCGCGCGAGCAGCCGCCCACCGCCTTCCTGACCTCCTCGCTGATCACCGCCATCGGCATCCGCCGGGCGATCCACGAGGCCGGGCTCGAGATGGGCCGCGACGTCTCGGTCATCACCCATGACGACGATCTGAGCTATCTCGCCAATGGCCGCGACATGCCGATCTTCACCGCCACCCGCTCCTCGGTGCGCGAGGCCGGGCGGCTCGCCGCCGAGATGCTGCTGCGCCACATCGCGGCGCCGGCGCGCGATCCCGAAACCCATCTGCTCGAAGCACAGCTGATCATCGGCGGGTCCACCGGCCCTGCCCCGAAACCGGATTAGGATTTAAACATCATGCTCTTGACCCGAAAGGACTTTCCCGAAGGCTTCACCTTCGGCACCGCGACCTCGAGCTACCAGATCGAAGGCCACAAGTTCGGCGGCGCCGGCCGCACCCACTGGGACGATTTCGCCGATACGCCCGGCAACGTGGTGCGCGCCGAGAACGGCGACGTCGCCTGCGACCACTATCACCGCTATGCCGAGGATCTCGACCTCGTGGCAGCTGCGGGCTTCGACGCCTACCGCTTCTCGATCTCCTGGGCGCGGGTGCTGCCCGAGGGCCGCGGCGAGGTGAACGCCGAGGGGCTCGATTTCTACGACCGGCTCACCGACGCGATGCTCGAGCGCGGGCTCAAGCCCTATGCCACGCTCTACCACTGGGAGCTGCCTTCGGCTCTGGCCGATCTTGGCGGCTGGCGCAACCGCGACATCGCGCAGTGGTTCGGCGATTTCACCGAGGTGGTGATGTCGACGCTCGGCGACCGCATGGAGACGGTCGCCCCGATCAACGAGCCATGGTGCGTGGCGTGGCTCAGCCATTTCTACGGCGCCCACGCGCCCGGCCTGCGCGACATCCGCGCCGCAGCGCGCGCGATGCACCACGTGCTGCTGGCGCATGGGCGCTCGATCGAGGTGATGCGCGGGCTTGGCATGTCGAACCTCGGTGGCGTGTTCAACCTCGAATGGGCCGATCCGGCGGACGGCTCGGAAGAGGCCTACCAGGCGGCGGCGCGCTATGACGGCATCTACAACCGCTGGTTCATGGGCGGCGTGTTCAAGGGCGAATACCCGCAGATCGTGCTCGACGGGCTCGAGCCGCACCTGCCGAAGAACTGGCAGGACGACATGGCGCTGATCTCGCAGCCGATCGACTGGTGCGGGATCAACTATTACACCCGCAAGCTCCTTGCCGCCGACACCGGCCCCTGGCCCGCGGTTCGGGAGGTCAAAGGCACCCTGCCCAAGACCTACATGGACTGGGAGATCTATCCCGAGGGGCTGCTCAATTTTCTCGAGCGCACGGCGCGGGAATATACCGGCGAGCTGCCGATCTACATCACCGAGAACGGCATGGCCGCACATGACGACATCGTCGGCGGCGAGGTGCCGGACGAACACCGCATCGCCTATCTCGAGGCACATCTTGCCGATGTCCGCCGCGCCATTGCCCGCAACGTGCCGGTGAAAGGCTATTTCGTCTGGTCTCTGCTCGACAATTACGAGTGGAGCTTTGGCTACGACAAACGCTTCGGCCTCGTGCATGTGGACTTCGACACCCTTGCGCGGCTGCCAAAAGCCTCCTACCACGCGCTGAAGGGAGCGCTAACGGAGGGCAGATCATGAGCAAGCCAATCACCGCAGTCCTCGCCGATATCGGCGGAACAAACACGCGCGTCGCTCTGGCCGCAGGTCCGTCCGTGCGCGAGGCCAGCATCAAGCGCTACCGCAACTCGGAATGGAACGGCATCGGTGCAGTGCTGCGCGACTATCTGGAGGCCGCCGAGATCGAGCCGGACGCCGTCTGCGTCGCCATGGCGGGCCCGGTGCGCGACAGCGCCGGCAAGCTCACCAATCTCGACTGGGAGGTGAACCGCGAGATCCTGCACGAGGCCACCGGCGCCGGCACGCTCGCGGTGCTGAACGACCTGCAGGCGCAGGGGCACGCACTGGGCCACCTCCCGCCCGAGAACCTCACCATGCTGCACAAGGGCGAGCCCGCCAGCGCGCATTCCGCGCGGCTGGTGGTGGGCGTCGGCACCGGCATGAACGCGGCGCCGGTCTATCGCCTTGGCGAGCAGACGCTGGTGCCGCCCGCCGAGGCCGGCCACGCCACCCTGGCGCTGCGCTCGGATGACGAGCTGCGGCTGTTCCAGTACGTCTCGCGCAAGCATGACGGCGCCGGTGTCGAGCATTTCCTCTCGGGGCGCGGCTTCGAGCGGATCTGGAACTGGCTCTGCGACGAGGATGGCATCACCGAGGCCGCCGAGATCGACAAATCCGCCGCCGAGATCATGGCACTGAAGGAAGCGGGCGATCCCCGCGCCGCCCGCGCCGTCGAGACCTTCTCGCGTCTGCTGGGCCGGGTCTGCGGCGATCTGGCGCTGATCACCCTGCCCTTCGGCGGTCTTTACCTGATCGGCGGCGTGGCGCGGCATTTCGGCCCCTACCTGCTCGAAAACGGCTTTACCGAAGGGTTCCGCGACAAGGGCCGCTTCAGCACCTTCATGGATCAGTTTCCGGTTCATCTGGTGACAGATGACTTTGCGGCGCTCACCGGTTGTGCATGTCACCTCACCGAGCAGTTGCAATTGCAGGGCCAGTGACCGCGTAACCTTGTTTTTTCATCTCAAGCGCTATTGATACCATCACACTCCGCTCAGGAGCACCTCCGACCCTATCGAGCGAGCCAAAAG
>NZ_JBYNAH010000051.1:9611-25490 GCF_059781815.1 Salipiger sp.
AAAGCCCATGCTGCAACTCTCCACGCCCTCCCTGCGCGACTCCATCCTGCGCCATCTGACCTATTCCTTTGGCAAGGATCCCGAGCACGCCATTCTCGAAGATTGGCGCATGGCGCTGAGCCTTGCAGTGCGCGACCGCATCGTCGATGCCTGGTTCAAGGCCACCCACCGGACCTACGAGGCCGGCGCGAAGCGGGTCTATTACCTGTCGATGGAATTCCTCATCGGGCGCCTTCTCGAGGATGGTATCGTGAACCTCGAACTGGTCGAAGAGGCGAAGTCCGCGCTGGCCGAGTTCTCCAAGGATTACAACGAAGTACTGGCGGATGAGCCGGATGCGGCGCTGGGCAATGGCGGCCTCGGCCGGCTTGCCGCCTGCTTCCTCGAAAGCCTGTCGACCATCGGCTGCCCGGCGCATGGCTACGGCATCCGCTACGAGCACGGCCTGTTCCGGCAGAGCTTTGTCGGCGGCCGCCAGGTCGAGCAGCCCGAGCTCTGGCTCGGCCAGCGCCACGCTTGGGAGTTCGAACGCCCCGAGGTCCGCTACCGCATCGGCTTTGGCGGCCACGTGACCAATCACGGCGAGACCGTGCGCTGGCACCCGGCCGAGGAAGTCGAGGCCGAGGCCTTCGACACGCCGGTCGTCGGCTGGAAAGGCCGCTGGGCCAACACCCTGCGCCTGTGGTCGGGCCGCGCCATCCACCCGTTCGACCTTGCCGCCTTCAACCACGGCGACTATGCCGCCGCTGCCGCCCCCGAGGCGCTGGCGCGCACCATCTCCCGCGTGCTCTACCCCGACGACACCACCGAGCAGGGCAAGGAGCTGCGCCTCAAGCAGGAATATTTCCTGACCGGCGCCGCCCTGCGCGACATCCTGCGCCGCTTCAACAACCAGTTCGGCGACCTGCGCAAGCTGCCCTCGAAGGTGGCGATCCAGCTCAACGACACCCACCCGGCCATCGCCGGGCCCGAGCTGATCCGCATCCTGCATGACGAGCGCGGCATTCCCTTCGACGAGTCGATGGACATCGCCCGCAACACGCTCAGCTACACCAACCACACGCTGCTGCCCGAGGCGCTGGAAAGCTGGGGCGAGGCGCTGTTCGGCCGCCTGCTGCCGCGTCACATCCAGATCATCGACCAGATCGACAACGAGCACGCGAACCGCAACCCCTCGCGCACCCAGTCGATGCGCGCCGACCATCAGGTCAAGATGGGCCAGCTCTCCTTCGTCATGGCGCACAAGGTCAACGGCGTCTCGGCGCTGCACACCGAGCTGATGAAGAGCACCGTCTTCGAAGAGCTGCACAACCTGCATCCCGACCGCATCGTCAACGAGACCAACGGCGTCACGCCGCGGCGCTGGCTCCTGGCCTGCAACCCGCGCCTCGCCGGTCTGATCACCGAGTCGATCGGCGAAAAGTGGGTCGACGACCTCGAGCAGCTCGAGAAGCTCGAGCCCTTCATCGAGGATGCCGGCTGGCTCGACCGCTACGGCAAGGTCAAGCGCGACAACAAGGTCGAGCTGTCGAACTGGATGGGCCAGACGCATGGCTTCCATGTCGATCCCGACATGATCTTCGACGTGCAGATCAAGCGCCTGCACGAGTACAAGCGCCAGCACCTCAACATCCTCGAGACCATCGCCCACTGGCTCGAGATCCGCGACAACCCCGATGCCGACTGGACGCCGCGCCTCAAGCTCTTCGCCGGCAAGGCCGCACCGGGCTATTTCTTCGCCAAGGACATCATCCGCCTGATCAACGACGCGGCGGCGGTGATCAACGCCGATCCGGTGACCAACAAGTATCTCAAGATCGCCTTCCTGCCGAACTACAACGTGACGCTGGCCGAGCGGCTGGTACCAGCGGCGGACCTGTCCGAGCAGATCTCGACCGCGGGCAAGGAAGCATCCGGCACCGGCAACATGAAGTTCGCACTCAACGGCGCGCCCACCGTGGGCACGCTCGACGGTGCCAATGTCGAGATCCGCGATCACGTGGGGGCCGAGAACTTCTTCCTCTTCGGCATGACCGCCGAGGAAGTGATGGAGCGCCGCATGGTCGAGAGCCACGCGCAAAAGGCCATCGCCGCCGATCCGCGCCTCGCCCGCGCGCTCGACGCGATCCGCGAGGGCCGCTTCTCGCCCTCCGAGCCGGAGCGGTATCACAACATCACCAGCAATCTCGAGGGCGCGGATTATTTCCTCGTGTGCTCCGATTTCAGCGATTACTGGCGCGCACAGCGCGAGGTGGATGCCGCCTTCAAGGACCAGCAGGGCTGGGCCCGGATGGCCGCCTACAACACCGCGCGCTCGGGCTGGTTCTCGTCCGACCGGACGATCCGCGGCTACATGAAAGACATCTGGGACGCCAAGTCTTTGCTGGACTGATCCCGCCATAAGAGTTGACGCGAGTCATTGCAGCTCGCGTCTTTCGTACTAAAGTTCGAGACATGACCGATGCAAATCACACTCCCGTCTCGGAATTTCATCGCCTGACCCAAGGTCAGCATGACGATCCCTTCGCCCTGCTCGGGGCCCACAGGACAGAGGGCGGTGACCGCTACGTCACCGCCTTCGATCCCGGCGCCCACCAGATGTGGGCCGTGATCGGCAAGGACACGTACCCGCTCGAGCCGCTCGCGGATGCCCCGGGCATCTTCCGCGGCAAGGTTCCGGGCGATGCGCCCTACCACCTGCGCGGCGCCGCCAACGACGCCGAGTGGGATTTCGAAGACGCCTATCGTTTCGGCCCCGTCCTCGGCGAGATGGACGAGTACCTGCTCGGCGAAGGCAGCCACCTGCGCATGTGGGAAGCGCTCGGTGCGCATGTCATGGAGCACGAGGGCTGTCAGGGCACCCATTTCGCCGTCTGGGCCCCCAATGCCCGGCGCGTCTCGGTGGTTGGCGATTTCAACTGGTGGGACGGTCTGCGCCACACCATGCGCCGCCGCGGCGCCACCGGCGTGTGGGAGATCTTCATCCCCAACGTGGGCGACGGCGCCTTCTACCGCTACGAGATCGTCGGCCCCGACGGCAATATCCAGCCGCGCAAGGCCGATCCGGTGGGCTTCGGCTCGGAGCACCCGCCCGCCAACGCCTCGATCGTGCGTGACATCCGCGAATACGGCTGGTCCGACGGCGACTGGATGACCAAGCGCGAGGCGATGCAGAACCGCGCCGCGCCGATCTCGGTCTACGAGGTCCACCTGCCCTCGTGGCGCCGCAAGGACTGGGGCCGCCCGATCTCCTATATCGAGGCCTCGGACGAGCTGATCGCCTATGTCAAGGAGATGGGCTTCACCCATATCGAGCTGATGCCAATCAGCGAGTACCCGTTCGACGGCTCCTGGGGCTACCAGCCCATCGGCATGTTCGCCCCCACCATCCGCTGCGGCCTGCCCAACGAGTTCCGCGACCTGATGAACGCCGCCCACCGCGCAGGCATCGGGGTCATCCTCGACTGGGTGCCGGGCCACTTCCCGTCCGACCCGCACGGGCTTGGCCAGTTCGACGGCACCGCGCTCTACGAGCACGCCGACCCGCGTGAGGGCTTCCACAAGGACTGGAACACGCTGATCTACAATTACGGCCGGGCCGAGGTCTCGAACTTCCTCACCGCCAACGCGCTCTACTGGCTCGAGGAGTTCCACGCCGACGGCCTGCGCGTCGATGCGGTGGCCTCGATGCTCTACCGTGACTACTCGCGCAGCCCCGGCGAATGGGTCCCCAACAAGGATGGCGGGCGCGAGAATTACGAGGCCATCGCGGTGCTGCAGCGGATGAACATCGCCGCCTATGGCGAGAACCCGGGCATCATGACCGTGGCCGAGGAAAGCACCGCCTATCCCGGCGTGTCGCAGCCCGTGGATCAGGGCGGGCTCGGCTTCGGCTTCAAGTGGAACATGGGGTGGATGAACGACACCCTCGAATACATCAAGAAAGACCCGATCCACCGCTCGTACCATCATCACCAGATGACCTTCGGGCTGGTCTACGCCTTCTCGGAGAACTTCATCCTGCCGATCAGCCACGACGAGGTGGTGCATGGCAAGGGCTCGATGTTCGGCAAGATGCCGGGCAACGAGTGGGAGAAATTCGCCAACCTGCGCAGCTATTACGGCTTCATGTGGGGCCACCCCGGCAAGAAGCTCTTGTTCATGGGACAGGAGCTGGCGCAGCGCTCCGAGTGGAACCACGACGCGCAGGTCGACTGGGATTGCCTTGCCAATCCGCAGCACGCGGGCATCCAGCACCTGGTGCGCGATCTCAACCACCTTTACCGCGACACGCCGGCCCTGCACGCGAAGGACTGCTTCGCCGAGGGCTTCCAGTGGATCGTCGGCGGCGACTCGCAGAACTCGGTGTTCTCGTGGGTGCGGCGCGGCGGGCCAGACGACCCGGAGGTCGTGGTGATCTGCAACTTCACGCCGCAGGAGCACGGTGCGTACCGCATGGGGATGCCGTCCGCCGGCACCTGGCGCGAGGCGCTCAACTCCGACGCCGAGATCTACGGCGGCGGCAATCGGGGCAATTACGGATCTGTCGAGGCCCATGACGGCGAGTATCACGGCCAACCGGCGCATGCCGACGTGATGCTGCCGCCGCTCTCGACCATTTACCTGGTGCGCGACACCTGAGTAGCTGACGGGGCATTTCAAGCGGTCGCCAAACCACGGGGGAGCGGCGGCCGAACAATGTAGGAGGGATTTGACATGCCTTGGACCAACCAGAGGCTGTCGGGGCGAAGCATGGCCTTCGTTCTGGCGGGAGGTCGTGGATCGCGGCTGCACGAGCTGACCAACAGCCGGGTGAAACCGGCGGTGTATTTCGGCGGCAAGGCCCGGATCATCGACTTCGCTCTGTCGAACGCGCTGAACTCTGGCATCCGCAAGATCGCGCTGGCGACGCAGTACAAGGCCCACAGCCTGATCCGCCACTGCCAGCGCGGCTGGAACTTCTTCCGCGCCGAGCGCAACGAGTTCCTCGACATCCTGCCCGCCTCGCAGCGCGTCTCGGAAGGCATGTGGTATCGCGGCACCGTCGATGCGGTGGCGCAGAACATCGACATCATCGACAGCTACGATATCGACTACATCGTCATCCTCGCCGGCGACCACATCTACAAGATGGATTACGAGGCGATGATCCGGCAGCATGTGGAGACCAGTGCCGAGGTCACCGTGGGCTGCCTCACCGTCGAGCGTGGCGAGGCCAGCGCCTTTGGCTGCATGGCCGTCGACAGCCGGGACCGCATCACCTCCTTCCTCGAGAAGCCCGCCGACCCGCCGGGCCTGCCCGACGATCCCGAGAAAACCCTCGTGTCGATGGGGATCTACGTCTTCAACTGGCATTACTTGCGCGAGCGGCTGATGGAGGACATGGCCAACGACGCCTCGAGCCACGATTTCGGCAATGACATGATCCCCGAGATCGTCGCGAAGGGCACCGCACAGGCCCACCGCTTCGAGGACAGCTGCGTGCGCTCGCGGCCCGATGCGCCGGCCTACTGGCGCGACGTGGGCACCGTGGACGCGTTCTGGAAGGCCAATATCGACCTGACGGATTTCTCGCCCGATCTCGACCTCTGGGATCGCGACTGGCCGATCTGGACCTATTCCGAGCTCGTCCCGCCGGCCAAGTTCATCCATGACGAGGAAGACCGGCGCGGCTCGGCGATCAGCTCGATGATCTCCGGCGGCTGCATCATCTCGGGCTCCGAGATCCGCAACTCGCTGCTCTACACCATGTGCCACACCAATTCCTACGCCTCGCTGCAGGGCGTGGTGGCGCTTCCCTACGTCAACGTGTCGCGTCACGCGCGGCTTACAAATGTTGTCATAAACCGCGGTGTACATATCCCCGAGGGGCTCGTCGTCGGCGAGGACCCCGAGGAAGACGCCAAGTGGTTCCGCGTCACCCCCGGTGGCGTGACGCTCATCACCCAGCGCATGCTGGATCGGAGGGAAGCCGAGAAATGACCAAGGTCCTGTCCGTCACGTCGGAATGCGTGCCGCTCATCAAGACTGGAGGGCTCGCGGACGTGGCGGGCGCGCTGCCCGGCGCGCTGGCCGCCAAGGGGGTCGAGATGCGCACCCTGCTGCCCGGCTATCCCAAGGTGATGGCCGAGGTCGGCCGCCGCCGCAAGGTGGCCGAATGGGACGACCTGTTCGGCGGCTTCGCTCGGGTCTACCGCGGCAAGCTTGGCGATCAGGTGCTCTACGCGCTCGATGCGCCGCATCTCTACGACCGCGACGGCGGCCCCTATGTGGACAGCCACGGCCGCGATTACCCCGACAATGCCGAGCGCTTCGCCGCGCTCTCGGTGGCCGCCGCCATGCTCTGCGCCGAAGGGGTCGAGGGCTGGTTCCCCGAGATCATGCATTGCCACGACTGGCAGGCCGGCTACGCGCCGCTCTACCTGCGCGAACTTGGCGCCGGCGACCGTGTCGCAAGCCTGATGACCATCCACAACATCGCCTTTCAGGGGTTGTCACCGGCCTCGATGATCTCGCGGCTCGGGCTGCCGCGTTCCGAGTTCAATGAACGAGGGTACGAATACTGGAACAATATCAGCGCCTTGAAGGCTGGTCTTGTCTACGCGGATAAACTCTCGACGGTCTCGCCCACCTACGCCTCCGAGCTGATGACCTCCGAGTTCGGCATGGGGCTCGACGGTCTGCTCCGCGAGCGGCAGGAGGATCTCTCGGGCATTCTCAACGGCATTGACGAGGAGCTCTGGAAGCCGCCCTACAAATCCCCGGCCGGCAAGGCGAAACACCGCGCCGCGCTGCGCGAGGAGTTCGGCCTGCCGGACTGGCCCGGCCCGGTCTGCGTGCTGGTGTCGCGCCTCACCGAGCAGAAGGGTCTCGACATCCTGCTTCAGGCCCTGCCCGCGCTGCTCGACCGCGGCGGCCAGTTCGTGCTTCTGGGCAGCGGCAACCGCGACCTCGAGCGCGCCTTCCTCGGCTATGCCGATGCCCATCCCGGCGTCGCCACCACCATCGGCTATGACGAGGCGCTGGCGCGCCGGATGATCGCCGGCGGCGACGCCATCCTCGTGCCCTCGCGATTCGAGCCCTGCGGCCTGACCCAGCTCTATGGCCTGCGCCACGGCACCCTGCCGGTTGTGGGCCTCACCGGCGGTTTGGCAGACACGGTGATCAACGCATCGCCTGCGGGATTGGCAGCCGGTGCGGCAACCGGGCTTCAGTTCCACCCGGTGACCGCGCAGGCCCTTGCGCAAGCCCTGATGAAACTGGTCAATCTTTACCAGGATCGTGATACCTGGACGAAGATGATGAAGAACGCCATGGCCGCCCCAGTGGGCTGGGACCAATCCGCCAACGCCTACGCGGCGCTTTATGCCGAGATGGTCAAGACCGCATGAGCGGACCGGAAATGCTGGCCGGACGCGCCGCGCCGCTCGGAGCAAGTTTCGACGGTGACGGGGTGAATTTCGCCGTGTTCTCGGAACATGCCGAAGCCGTCCACCTCTGCCTCTTCGACGAGCACGGCGCCGAGACGGCCCGGCTCTCCATGCCCGAGCGGGATGGCGACATCTGGTATGGCCGCGTGCCGGGGCTGACGCCCGGCCAGCTCTATGGCTACCGCGTCGAGGGGCCGTTTGCGCCGCGTCAGGGCCATCGCTTCAACCCCGCCAAGCTGCTCATCGACCCCTACGCGCGTCGGCTCACCGGGCACCCGACCTGGCACGCCTCACTCTACGGCGGCGCCGAAGCGCCCGATCCGCACGACAGCGCCCGCTACATGCCGAAATGCGTGGTCGAGGACACGACATTCGACTGGGGCCAGCACAAGGCGCCCAACACGCCGCTCGAGGAAAGCATCATCTACGAGGCCCATGTGAAGGGTCTCACAAAGCAGTTTCCCGGCGCCGACCACCCCGGTCACTTTCTCTCGCTCGCCTCGGATCCGGTGCTCGAACACCTGATCAAGCTTGGCATCACCGCGGTCGAGCTTCTGCCCGTGCAGGCCTTCATCAATGATCGTTTCCTGGTGAAGCAGGGCCTTGTAAACTACTGGGGTTACCAGACTTTGGGCTTCTTCGCCCCGGAGCCGCGCTATCTCAGCCACGGCCATCTCTGGGAGTTCCAGTACATGGTGGCGCGCCTGCACTCGGTGGGCATCGAAGTGATCCTCGACGTGGTCTACAACCACACCTGCGAGGGCGACGAGAACGGTCCGACCTTCGCCTTCCGCGGGCTCGACAACCGGTCCTACTATCGCCTGCACGACGATAAACGCTTTTATATCAACGACACCGGCACCGGGAACACGGTGAATATCGAGCACCCGATGGTGCTGCGCATGGTGCTCGACTCGCTGCGCTACTGGTCGACCACCATGGGGGTCGACGGCTTCCGCTTCGATCTCTGCTCGACGCTCGGGCGCACCGCCACCGGCTTCGACCCCAACGGCGCATTCTTCAAGGCCGTGCGGCAAGACCCTGTCCTTGCAACAAAAAAACTGATCGCAGAGCCGTGGGACATTGGCCCAGGCGGCTATCAGCTTGGCAGCTACCCGCCGCCCTTCGCCGAGTGGAACGACCAGTACCGCGACGGCGTGCGGCGGTTCTGGCGCGGAGATCTCGGGCACGTGCCGGTGATGGCCGACCGCATCACCGGCTCGGCGGGCCTCTTCGACCATTCGGGACGTCACGCGACCTCCTCGGTCAACCTGCTCACCGCCCATGACGGCTTCACCCTGATGGACGTGGTCAGCTACACCGAACGCCACAACGAGGCCAATGGCGAGAACAACCGCGATGGCCACGGCGAGAACTACTCGGACAATTTCGGCGTCGAGGGCGCCACCGATGACGCCGAAATCAATGAGAAGCGTGCGCAGCGGCGTCGCAACATGATGGCGACGCTGCTGCTCAGCCAGGGCACGCCGATGATCCTGGCCGGCGACGAGCTCGGCAACTCGCAGAACGGCAACAACAACGCCTATGCGCAGGACAACGAGACCACCTGGATCGACTGGGAGAGCGCCGATGCGGAGTTTCTCGCCTTCACCCGGTGGCTCATCAGCTTCCGCAAGGCCCACCCGATCCTGCGCCAGAAGCGCTTCCTGCATTCGATCCCGCGCAAGGTGGACGGCGTCACCGACCTGTTCTGGTGGCGCCCGGATGGCGAAGAGATGAGCCGCGCCGACTGGACCAATGGCCATATGCACGTGCTTTGCGCCGAGTTCCGCATGGCCAGCGGCACCCCGAAATATGCGCAGCGTGAGGAGGCGATCTATCTCGCCTTCAATTCCGGCGACGCCACCGCGCTTACGCTGCCCAAGCTGCCCGAAGGCTTCTGCTGGGTGCGCCATATCGACACCGCGAGCCCCGAACTCGGCGCAGAGCGGGTCGGCGACAGCATCCAGATGGCCGCCAATTCGGTGATTGCCCTCGTGGAGGAACCGGTATGAGTGAGAGTATCCACGACCGCGCCAGAAAAGCCGGAATCATTCCTGAATTCCGTGACTTGTTCGGAGAAACTCAGGTCGCAAGCGAAGAGAGCAAGGCGGCGCTTCTGGCTGCCATGGGGCTCGAGGACGCGCCAGACCTGCCCGAGCCCGAGCTGCCGCGCTGGCATGTCTGCGAGCCGGGCGAACCGGTGGGTCTCGTGCCCGCGGGCGCGTGGCAGCTGACCCGCGAGGATGGAAGCCAGACCGAGGGCCGCGGCGCTCTGCCCGAGCTGCCGCTGGGCCGGCACCTGCTCGAAAGTGGTGGCGAGCGCTGCTGGCTGCTCTGCGCGCCCGCGCGCCTGCCGCTGCCGCGCAAGCTCTGGGGCCTGATGGCGCCGCTCGCCTGCCTGCGTAGCGAGGCCGAGGGCGGGATTGGCAGCTACGAGGATCTGGCGCGGCTGGCCGAGGCGCTCGGCCCCACCGGCGCGGCCTTCCTCGGCATCAACCCGATCCACGCGGGCTTTCTCACCAACCCCGAGGGCTTCAGCCCCTACACCCCCTCGCACCGGCGCCGCGTCGCCCCCCTGTACCTGCCCACGGCCGCACAGGGCCCCGAGCCCGGCCCGATCGTGATCCTGCCCGAAGAGCTCCCGGCCCGGCTCGCTGCGCTCGAGGCAGAATTCCACGCCGCCCCGCCGGGCGCGGCCTTCGATGAATACCTCCGGCACGAGGGCGCCTCGCTGCACCGGTTCGCCACGCATCAGGCGCTGTCGGAGAAATTCGGCGCCTATTGGGACAGCTGGCCCGCCGCCTATCACGACCCCGACAGCGCGGACGTGGCGCAGGGGGCGCATGACCTTGCCGAGCGAGTGCGCTTTCATGCGTGGCTGCAATACAAGTCCGAGGGCGCGCTCTCGGAGACCCAGCACCGGGCCCGGGCCGCGGGCATGGACCTCGGGCTCTATCTCGATCTTGCCGTGGGCACCCACCCGCATGGCGCCGAAACCTGGGAGGACCGCGAGAGCTTTGCCTTCGGCGCCAGCCTCGGCGCACCGCCCGACGCCTTCGCGCCGCAGGGCCAGAACTGGCACCTTGCGCCGTTCAACCCGGTGAACCTGATCGACACCGGCTTCGAGGCGCTGGCCGCCACGCTGCGTCAGCAGTTGCGCTTCTCGGGCGCCTTGCGCATCGACCACATCCTCGGCTTCGAGCGCGCCTACTGGGTGCCCGATGGCGACCTGCCGGGGGCCTATGTGAGCATGCCGCGCGAGGCCATGCTGGCGGTGGCCCGGATGGAGGCGGCGCGCGCCGGCGCCATCATCGTGGGCGAGGATCTGGGCGTGATCCCCGACGGGCTGCAGCACGCGCTGAAGGACAGCGGCATCCTCGGCTGCCGCCTGATGTGCTTCGAGCACAGCGGCGACCCGCCCTGGTACAAGGCACCGCAGGACTACGACGTGGGCGTGATCGCGAGTTTCTCCTCGCACGACCTGCCCACCTGGAAAGGCTGGCGTCAGGGCCGCGAGATCGCGCTGCGCCGCGACATGGGCATCATTCCCGCCGAACATACCGAGGGCATGTTCGGCTTCCGCGGCCGCGAGGTCGAGGGCATGGACGGCGCCACCGCGCCCTACCGCAACGGCCACGCCCCCGAGAGCCCGGAGGCGATGGCGGCATTGCTGGCCGAAACCGCCTCTTGCATGGTGGCGTTACAGGTCGAGGATATGCTCGAGATGGAGAACCAGCCCAATATGCCGGGAACGGTGTGGGAATATCCGAACTGGCGTCAGCGGCTGCCCGCCGGCGTCGACGAGATCGCGGCAAGCCCCGTGCTTGCAAACGCCGCCCGGATCATGAAACGTGCCGGGCGATAGGAGACAGGAATTATGACCAGCATTCGTACCATCCCGACCGAGCCGATCGAAGGCCAGAAACCGGGCACCTCCGGCCTGCGCAAGAAGACCGAGGTGTTCCAGACCCACCATTACCTCGAGAACTTCATCCAGAGCATCTGGGACGGCATTGGCGGCGTTGCGGGCAAGACGCTGGTGTTGGGTGGTGACGGGCGCCACTTCAACTCGCAGGCGGCGCAGGTGGTGCTGCGCATGGCCGCCGCCAGCGGGGCCAAGAAGGTCATCGTCGGCAAGCGGGCGCTGCTCTCGACGCCGGCCGCCTCCAACCTGATCCGCAAGCGCGGCGCCGATGGCGGCATCATCCTGTCGGCCAGCCACAACCCCGGCGGCCCGAAGGGCGATTTCGGCGTCAAGTTCAACGCCGCCAACGGTGGACCGGCCTCCGAGGGCATCACCGGCAAGATCTTCGACGCTACCAAGGAGATCGCCGAGTTCCACATCGCCGAGAGCCAGGATATCGGCCTGCGCATGACCGACACGGTGACGCTCGGCGAGATGGAGATCGAGATCGTCGACCCCGTCGACGACTACGCCGAGCTGATGGCCGAGCTGTTCGACTTCGACGCCATCCGCGCGCTTTTCAAATCCGGCTTCCGGATGCGCTTTGACGCGATGCACGCGGTCACCGGCCCCTACGCCACGCGGCTGCTCGAAGAGACGCTGGGCGCCTCGCCCGGCACCGTGTTCAACGCCATCCCGCTGCCGGATTTCGGCGAGGGCCACCCGGATCCCAACCCGACCTGGGCCAAGCAGCTCTGGGACGAGATGATGTCGGATACCGGACCCGATTTCGGCGCCGCCTCCGATGGCGACGGCGACCGCAACATGGTGGTGGGCCGGCATTGCTACGTCTCGCCCTCCGACAGCCTCGCGGTGCTTGCGGCCAATGCCACGCTGGTGCCGGGCTACAAGGACGGGCTCAAGGGCGTGGCGCGCTCGATGCCGACCTCGCAGGCGGTCGACCGCGTGGCCGAGAAGCTGGGCATCGACTGCTACGAGACGCCCACCGGCTGGAAGTTCTTCGGCAACCTGCTCGATGCCGGCCGCGCCACGCTCTGCGGCGAGGAAAGCTTCGGCACCGGCTCGGACCACGTGCGCGAGAAGGACGGGCTCTGGGCGGTGCTGTTCTGGCTCAACATCCTCGCGGTTAAGACATGCACCGTGGCCGAGCTGATGGAGGCGCACTGGGCCGAGTATGGCCGCAACTACTACTCGCGCCACGACTACGAAGCGGTCGACAGCGACGCGGCGGCCGGCGTGATGGATCACGTGCGCTCCCAGCTGGCCACCCTGCCCGGCTCGCGCTTTGGCAGCCTCACCGTCGCTGCGGCGGACGAGTTCGCCTATGACGACCCGGTCGACGGCTCGCGCTCCGAGGGCCAAGGCCTGCGGGTTCTGTTCGAGGGCGGCGGACGCCTCGTGCTGCGGCTTTCGGGCACCGGCACCGAGGGTGCCACGCTGCGCGTCTATCTCGAGAAGGTCGAGACCGATCCCGCCGCCTTTGGCCTCGATCCGCAGCAGGCGCTGGCCGAGGTCATCGCCGCCGCCGAGACCATCGCCGAGATCAAGCCCCGCACAGGGCGCGACGCGCCCGACGTCATCACCTGATCCCGGGTGGAGACGCTCCGCGCCATCGCGCTGATGGTGGCCTCGATGGCGTTGCTGGCTGCCAGCGACGCTTTCCTCAAGCTTGCCTCGCAGACCGCCCCGGTGGGTCAGGTCATGGTGATGCTGAGCCTCGGGGCCACCGCGCTGTTCTTCGTGCTCGCCGCCTTGCGCGGCGTGCGGCTGAGCCTGTCCGAGGCTTTTGAGCCCAAGGTCATGCTGCGCAATCTCTTCGAGATGATCGGCGCGCTGGGGATGATCGTGGGCCTGTCCAAGATCCCGCTGTCGCTGATGGCGGCGATCATGCAGACCGCGCCGCTGGTGGTCACGCTGGGGGCTGCGCTGTTCCTGCGCGAGCCGGTGGGCTGGCGCCGCTGGCTCGCGATCGGCGTCGGGCTCGTGGGGATGCTGATGGTGATCCGCCCCGGCGGCGCCGCCTTCACCGGCTGGGAGATCTTCCCCGTCGCCGGCGTCACCGGGCTTGCGGCGCGTGACCTCGTCACCCGGCTGATCCCGGCGCGCATCCCCTCGCTGGCGGTCTCGGCCTACGGGTTCGCGGCGATCCTGCCGGTGGGTCTGGCGGTGCTGCTGGTCACCGGCGCGCCGCTCTCGGGCGCTGCGCCGACCTTCGGCTACATGACGGGCGCGGTGGCGGTGACGGCGGCGGGCTACCTCGCGGTGACCATGGCGATGCGCATGGCCCCGGTTTCGGCGGTCGCGCCCTTCCGCTACACGCGGCTTGTCTTCACCGCAGGGCTCGGCATGGCGATCTTCGGCGAGCGCCCGGACGGCTGGACCTGGGCCGGCGCCGCGCTGATCCTCGCCGCCGGGCTATACAGCTTCCTGCGCGAGCATCGCCTCGCCCGCCAGCAGGCCGCGGTGCTCCGTCCCTGAAATCCGCTCCCGGCCGCGAGGCCCGGCCTGCCTCCGGCGGGGATATTTCTGGCCAGAAGAAGACAGGAGCGCAGCGCCCTCATCTTCTCTGGTTCAAAAATACCTCGGGGGAGTCGTGGCGCAGCCGCGGCGGGGGCAGCGCCCCCAAACACCCTATCCGCCCAGTACCTCGATCCCCGCCGGAAGCGGACGGTTGCCGCCATCCACCGACACCGTCTCGCGGGTGCGCGGCAGGGCTTCGGGCATGTCCCGCTGGATCCAGGTGATCAGCTCCTCGCGGATCTCGCAGCGCAGGTCGTAGGTCCGCGGCGCGTTGCGGGCCGAGGCCAGCACCCGCACCTCCATCACCCGCTCGCGGAAGTCGTTGACCTGCACGTGGCAGACATTGCCGTCCCAGAGCGCCGAGTTGCGGCAGACCTCCTCGGTCTTCGCGCGCAGCCGTTTGATATCGGCGCAGTGGTCGAGATAGAGCAGCACGCCGCCGATCAGCGAGGAGCTGTCGCGGGTCCAGTTCTGGAACGGCTGCTCGATGAAATAGCTCAGCGGCACGACGAGCCGGCGCCAGTCCCAGATCTTGATCACCACATAGGTGCCGGTAATCTCCTCGACCCAGCCCCACTCGCCCTCGACGATCACCGCGTCGTCGATGCGGATCGGCTGCGTCACCGCGAGCTGGATGCCCGCGATCAGGTTCTTCAGCACCGGCTGAAACGCGAGACCCACCACGATGCCCGCGGCCCCACCGGCGGCGAGCAGCGACACGCCCCATTGCCGCACGCCCTCGAAGGTCATCAGGATCGCCGAGGTCGCCACGATCACGATCACCCAGCCCGCCAGCCGCACCATGATGCGGCTCTGGGTAACATGCTTGCGGGCAAGATAATTGTCTTCGGAATCCAGCGTGAACTTGCGCAGGTGCACCGTCGTCCAGATATGCAGCGCGGTGTGCAGCGCCCAGGCCACCAGCACCATGAAGGCGATCAGCAGCGCGTGCTGTCCGAAATCGGTCTGTTCCGGGCTCAGCGGCGCGACCGCGACCCCTATGAACAGCGCCGCCACCACCAGCGCCAGCCGCAGCGGGCGGCGGGTGCGCGCCACGAGGCTGCGCCAGAACAGGTCCTTGCCGGCGACCGTACGGTTGAGGATGGCGTAGACCAGCCGGAAGACCAGCACCCCAAGCACGAAGAACGCCACCACCACCGCCACCGGCATAACCCAGTCCGGCAGGACGGGAATGACCTCCTCGATCTCGGTGGTGATCTCTGCTACCTGCTGCTCGATCTGGTCCAGTTCGTCTTCCATGCGCGCTCCTTGCCGGTGCGCGCCTCCTCTCGCGCCCGATTGCGGTCCTTGTTGCCTCCTCGCTTTCACAAACAATAGCTGCGCTGCGGCATTTGGCAAAAACTGCCGCCCACCGCGAGGAATGTTAGCGATATCGCGCCAGCTACCATTCTGTTAGCGCTGCGCAAGTTTACTTTCGCGCAGCGGCTGTTATAGCTCGCTCAAACCCAATTGGAGGCGAGGGACGCACCCATGAGCACCATCATCGACATTCACGCCCGCGAGATCCTCGACAGCCGTGGCAACCCCACGGTCGAGGTCGACGTCATGCTGGAAGACGGCACGCTGGGCCGCGCCGCCGTGCCCTCGGGTGCCTCGACCGGCGTGCACGAGGCGCATGAGCGCCGCGACGGCGACAAGGGCCGTTACATGGGCAAGGGCGTGCTCGACGCCGTGGCCGCGGTCAACGGCGAGATCGCCGAGGCGCTGGTGGGCTTCGACGCCACCGAGCAGGAAGCCATCGACGGCGCCATGATCGAGCTCGACGGCACCGACAACAAGGGCCGGCTCGGCGCCAACGCCATCCTCGGCGTCAGCCTCGCCACCGCCAAGGCCGCGGCCGAGTTCACCGCGCAGCCGCTCTACCGCTACGTTGGCGGCACCGCCGCCCGCGTCCTGCCGGTGCCGATGATGAACATCATCAATGGCGGCGAGCACGCCGACAACCCGATCGACATCCAGGAATTCATGATCATGCCGGTC
>NZ_JBYNAH010000052.1:0-2780 GCF_059781815.1 Salipiger sp.
CACAGCCTGCCAGATCCGTTTTTCGGACCGGCGCAGAACAAACACGGTGCGACGTTTGTCGTGGACGTGGCGTTCTTCCGCAAGGAGCTCAGCGAGCACAACGTCGTGGTCGATCTCGGCGCCGTAGCGCGCGATCACCCCAGAGCCTTCCATCGCGGCGATGCGCTTGCGGCAAGGCGTCGGCGAGAGACCCACCCGTTCGGCCAGTTCCACCACCGGGATGCGGCCCTCGGTCTGAAGAATCTCCAGAATGCGCCGGTCGATGCGGTCCATAGTCAGATCCTCTCCCAATCTTTCAGAAAGATAGAGGAAACGGCCCCAGCAGGGCAATTCCGGGCTGAACTTTGGTCACACCCGCTATGGCACCGGCGCTATCCTTGAAGCGCGCGCCCCCGAGGGAGGAGCGGGGTTGCGCGCAGCGCATCACCGGCCGTGCCGCGGCGGGCCAATCAGGGAGGCACCCATGCAGATCGAGACCATTCACACCGGCACCCACGAAAAGGTGCAGTATTGCCATGACGAGGACAGCGGTCTGCGCGCGCTCATCGCAGTGCACGACACGACGCTTGGCCCGGCGCTCGGCGGCTGCCGCATGTGGCGCTATGCCGGCGTCGACGAGGCGCTGACCGACGTGCTGCGGCTCTCGGCGGGCATGACCGCCAAGGCAGCGCTGGCCGATGTGCCCTTCGGCGGCGGCAAGGCGGTGATCCTCGGCGATCCGAGGACCGAGAAGACGCCCGCGAAGATGCGTGCCTTCGGCCGCTTCATCGAGAGCTTCCGCGGCGGCTATATCACCGGCGAGGATGTCGGCATGTCGCCCGACGACATGGCGCAGATCGCCACCGAGACCGCCCATGTGGCGGGGCTCTCGACCGGAGACTATGCCAGCGGCGACCCCTCGCCGATCACCGCCGAGGGCGTGTTCCGCTGCATGAAGGCCGCTGCCGCGCAGACCTTCGGCAGCGACGACCTCGAGGGCCGCACCGTGGCGCTGCAGGGGCTCGGGCATGTAGGCATGGCGCTGGCATGGCGCGTCCGCGAGGCCGGCGGCAAGCTCATCGCGACCGATGTGAACGAGACCGCCCTCGCCCATGCCCGCGAGCTTGGCGCCGAGATCGTGGCGACCGACGAGATCCTGAGCGCCGAGGCCGACATCCTCGCCCCCTGCGCCCTGGGCGGCGTGCTGAGCGCCGAGACCATCCCGCAGATCCGCGCCACGCTGGTCTGCGGCGCCGCCAACAACCAGCTCGCGACCCCCGACTGCGCCGAGCGTCTGGCCAAGCGCGGCATCCTCTACTGCCCGGATTACGTGGTGAATGCCGGCGGGCTGATCAACATCGCCCGCGAGGCGCTGCGGATCGGCGATGCCAGCTGGTCCGAGCAAAAGCTCGACAAGGCGGTGGCGAATTTCACCGAGCTGCTCGACTGGGCCAAGCGCGACGGCCGCCCCCCGCTGGCCGAAGCCGACGACATGGTGGCGCGCATCCTGCAGGGCGCCTGGCGCCAGAGCCACGCGATCTAAGCATCATCTGGCGCGCCGGGCTCAGCCCTCGGCGCGCCGGAACAGATCGTCGATGCGCTCGGGCTGGCTCAGCACCGAGCACAGGATGCCGCGCACCGCGGCATCCTTCAAAAGCGCCTGCCCCGCCTCCTCGAACAGCGCCGAGCCGAAGTTGCTGGCAAAGGTCGCGCGGTTGGCGACGTTGAAGAAGCTGAAGGCCGAGATCTGCCAGTGCAGCGCCACCGGCGAGACATCCTCGCGGAAGAGCCCCGCCGCGAGCCCCGCCTCGCAGATCTTCTCGACCACGCCGATGGCGCGCAGGTTCTGCCCGTGCAGCCGCTCCATGCGGTCGAGATGGCGCGCCTCGTGGATGTTCTCGATCATCACGAGGCGGATGAATTCCGGGTTGCGGCGGTGGTGGTCGAAGGTGAACTCGATCAGCGTCTTGAGCGCCCGGTCCGGCGCCAGCCCCTCGAGATCGAGCTCGGCCTCGCCGGCGCGCACCTCGGCATAGCAATCCTCGAGCACCGCCTCGTAGAGCGATTCCTTGTCCCCGAAATAGTAGAAGATCATCCGCTTCGAGGTCTTGGTGCCCGACGCGATGTCCTCGATTCGGGTCCCCGAGAGGCCGTTGCGGGCAAATTCCGACCGGGCGACGCGCAGGATATCGGATTTCACCGCCTCGGGATTCTGCTTCCAGCGCCGCGATTTCGTTTCTTTTTCCATCGGATACCCCTGCCTCCCTCTCGAGGGGCATTCTACCTTTTTAACCCCACGGTTCAATTCCCTTGACGAATTTAACCGCACGGTTCATTGTCAGCGACAGAACGACACACCGCCAGGGGAGGGGCCGGTTTGGACACCATCACCACATCCGAAGACGCTCTGCTTGCCGGCCTGATCGGACGCGGCATCATGCTGTCGCGCACCCCCCTGATGCACATGCGCGAGGCGCAGGCGCAGGGGCTGTTCACGGTCTATGAAAAACTCGACATGGACGCGCCCGAACGCGCCGCGCTGTCGCTCACCGACATGGTGAGCGCCGCCGAGGCCGCGGGCTTCGACGGGCTCAACATCACCTACCCGTTCAAGATCGAGGTGATCTCGCTGCTCGACGAGCTGAGCGAGAACGCCCGCGCCGTCGGTGCGGTCAACACCGTGGTGCTGAAGGACGGCAAGCGCATCGGCCACAACACCGATCTCTGGGGCTTTGCCGAGAGCTTCCGCCGCGGGCTCGATGGCGCCGACACGCGCCACGCGGTGCTGCTGGGCGCCGGCG
>NZ_JBYNAH010000052.1:2790-25438 GCF_059781815.1 Salipiger sp.
CACCCAGGAAGTCCGATGACTACACCCATCTCGCGACGAACGATGCTCCGCGGCGCCGGCGTTGCCGTGGCCCATGCGCTGGCCGATTGCGGCGTCAAGAAGCTCTCGATCTTCGACACCGATCCGGCCCGCGCCGAAGGGCTCGCGAAACTGGTCGCGGGCAACCGTCCCGGCACCGAGACGCAGGCGGTCTCGGACCTTGCCGCGCTCTTCGCCGCGGACCGCCCCACCGGCATCGTCAACGCCACCCCGATGGGCATGGCCAAGCTGCCGGGCATGGCGATCGAGGCCGATCTCATCGCCAGCGACCTCTGGGTCGCCGACATCGTCTATTTCCCGCTCGAGACCCAGCTCATCGCAACCGCGCGCGCCAAGGGCTGCCGCGTGCTGCCGGGCTCCGGCATGGCGGTGTTCCAGGCGGTGCGCGCTTTCGAGCTTTTCACGGGCCGGCCCGCCGACCCGAACCGGATGAAGGCAACCTTCGACGCCTTCGACAAGACCCCGCTCGCCACCGCGGGCAACTCGTAACGCAAAGGGAGGAAATCATGCGTTCCATCACCACATCTCTTCTGGCCGTCACCGCGCTCTGCGGCAGCCTCGCCGCCAGCTCGGCCATGGCCCAGACCATCCGCGTCGCCCACGTCGACCCCGACGACTGGACCGGCTCCAAGAAGGGCGCCGCAGCGCAGATCTTCAAGAACATCGTCGAAGGCCAGTCGGACATGACCGTCGAGGTCTTCCCCGCCGGCGCGCTCGGCAACGAGGACGAGCTGATCGCACAGGCGCAGGACAACCTCACGCAGGTGGTGCTGGTCTCGGGCGCCATGTCGAAGGTCTGCCCGGCAGCTTCCGTGCTCGACATCCCCTACACCTTCTCCTCGGCCACCGTGGCATGGGACGTGCTCGACGGTGAGTTCGGCGACGCGCTCGCAGAGCACTGCCTCGAGAAGACCGGCCTGCGCACGCTGGCCTATGGCGAGACCGGTTTCCGCAACTTCACCAACGGTGTGCGCGAGATCAAGTCGCCCGCCGACATGGAAGGCCTGAAGTTCCGCGTCCAGCCGATCCCGCTCTATGTCGAGATGGTCAAGGGCCTTGGCGGCGAGCCGACCCCGATCGCCTGGACCGAGCTCCCGAACGCGCTCTCGACCGGCGTGGTCGACGGCCAGGAGAACCCGGTCGGCGTGATCTACAACAACGGCCTGCACAAGCTGCAGAAATACATGACCCTCGACGGCCACGTCTACGCCGCCGACTTCATCCTGATTTCCGACGAGTTCTACGACATGCTCGAGCCGGCGCAGCAGGAAGTGGTTGCCCGCGCCGCCCGCGTCGCCGGCACCATGGGCCGTGCGATCCAGCAGTGGAACACCGCCGAGGGCGTCGGCAAGGTCCAGGAAGAGGGCATGCAGGTCTACGCGCCGACCTCCGACGAGATCGCCGCCTTCGCGGAAAAGGCACAGCCCGCCGTGGTCGAGTACCTGCGCGGTGAACTCGGGGATGACGCCGAGTGGATCGACCGCCTGCAATCTGCCGTGGCGGACGCCACGCAGTAAGAGGCGCGCGCCGTGCCGGGGCCGGGCCGCTGCGAGGGGGGCCCGGCCTATTTTATTTCGGAGGAGCTGACATGACCGCTCTCACCCGCGCCGCAAGATGGCTGTTCGGCTTTGGTGCCGGCCTGTCGATGGCGCTCGTCTTCCTGATCATCTTCGTCAATTCGCTGCGGCGCTACACCATGGGCCGCTCGGTGCCGTGGGGCGAGGAACTGCCGATCTACCTGACGATCTACGGCGTCATGTTCGGGCTCGCGCTGGCCTATCTCAACGACCAGCACATCCGCTTCACCGTGCTGACCGACACCCTGCCGGGCCGGGTGCGCCACGTGCTCTTCATGATCGCCGACGTGGTCACCGTGGCCTCGGGGCTGGCGCTGGCCTATGCCGGCCACGTCTTTGCCCTGCGCCGCGGCAGCGTCGACAGCTCGGGCCTCAAGAGCACCGCCGACTGGCTCGCCACCTCCACCGGCATCGACTGGCTGGTCTGGCTCGGCAAGGTCGGCCCCTATCAATACGCCATCGCCTTCGGCGGCGGGCTGCTTGCGGTCGCCGGTGCGCTGAAGCTCGTCGAGCGCCTCACCCAGAGACGGGAGTTCTGAGCCATGGTCTATGCCATCCTCATCGTCGGCCTTCTGGCGGGCGCGCCCATCGCCATCGCGATCATCGCCGCCCTGCTCTATTTCATGGCCACCGGCGACGCGCCCTACACGCTGCGCATCGTGCCGACAGAGATCTACAAAGGCCTGAACTCCTTCCCGCTGCTGGCCATCCCGCTCTTCGTTCTGGCCGGCGAGCTGATGAACGAAAGCGGCATCACCGGCCGCATCATCGCCTTCGCCAACGTGCTTGTCGGGCGGATGCGCGCCGGCCTCGCGCTGGTCAATATCTGGGCCTCGGTGATCTTTGCCGGGCTCTCGGGCTCGGCGGTCGCCGATACCTCGGCCATCGGCCGGGTGTTCATCCCCGAGATGGAAAAGCACGGCTATGATCGCAGCTTCGCCGCCGCGCTCACCGCCGCATCCTCGGTGATCGGACCGATCATCCCACCCTCGATCCCGGTGATCATCTACGCGCTGATCGTCTCGGGCGTCTCGGTGCCGGCGCTGTTCCTCGGCGGTGTGGTGCCGGGCCTGCTGCTGGCGGTCTTCCTGTCGGGCTATGTCATGCTGACCGTGAAGGTCGACCATGGCGACCAGGCCGGAGACCTCGGCGGGCCTTCCAACGGCCAGGCGCTGCTGCAGGGCATCCTGCCGCTGCTGATGCCGGTGCTCGTGGTGGGCTCGATCCTCGCAGGCATCGTGACGCCCACCGAGGCGGCGAGCTTCGCCGTCGGCTACGCGCTGATCCTCGGGGTCTTCGTCTACCGCAAGATCAAGCTCTCCGCCCTGCCCCGGATCTTCTCGGGCGCGATGCGCGACAGCGCGGTGATCCTGATCATCATCGCGGCGGTGGCGGCGGCGAACTGGCTGCTGACCTACAACCGCATTCCCAACATGCTGACCGACTGGGTGCTGGGCAATGTCGACAGCAAGACCGCCTTCCTGATCGCCGTCATCATCCTGTTCCTCTTCGTGGGCCTGTTCCTCGAAGGCATCGCGGCGATGCTGGTGCTGGTGCCGATCCTGCACCCGATCGCCGTCAGCATGGGGGTCGACCCGACCCATTTCGGCATCCTTGTGATCTTCAACCTGATGATCGGCCTGATCACCCCGCCGCTCGGCCTCTGCCTCTTCGTGGCCGAGGGCGTGGCCAATGTCGGGATGGCCCGGCTCATCCGGTCGATCATGCCCTTCTTCCTCGTCGAGGTGCTGGTGCTGATCATCCTCACCTTCGTGCCGCAAACCGTCACCTGGCTGCCGACCCTGCTCGGCTTCTGATCCGCAATCCGTGGGAGACCCCGCCATGAAGACCTCGATCGCCACCGTCTCGATCTCGGGCGCCCTGCCCGAGAAGCTCGACGCAATCGCCGCCGCCGGGTTCGACGGGGTCGAGATCTTCGAGCAGGATTTCATCGCCCATGATGGCGGCGCCCGCGAGGTCGGGCGGATGATCCGCGACCACGGGCTAGACATCACCCTGTTCCAGCCCTTCCGCGATTTCGAATGCCTGCCCGAGCCGCTGCGCTCCAAGGCCTTCGACCGCGCCAAGCGCAAGTTCGACGTGATGCAGGAGCTTGGCACCGACCTGATCCTGATCTGCTCGTCGGTGCATCCGCGTGCGCTCGGCGGCATCCAGCGCGCCGCCGACGACCTCGCCGAGCTGGGCGAGATCGCCGGCGCGCGCGGGCTGCGGGTGGGCTTCGAGGCGCTGGCCTGGGGCCGGCATTTCAGCGATCACCGCGACGCATGGGAGATCGTGCGCCGCGCCAATCACGATCATGTCGGGCTGATCCTCGACAGCTTCCACACGCTCGGGCGCAAGATCGACCCAGAATCGATCCGCGCCATTCCCGGCGACAAGATCTTCTTCGTGCAGCTCGCCGATGCGCCCGCCATCGAGATGGACTTGCTCTACTGGTCGCGCCACTTCCGCAACATGCCGGGCGAAGGCGATCTCGAGGTGCGCCGCTTCATGCAGGCGGTGATGGCGGCGGGCTATAGCGGCCCGATCAGCCTCGAGATCTTCAACGACCAGTTCCGCGGCTCCAACGCCAAGGCCACCGCGCAGGACGGCTACCGCTCTCTGGTGGCACTGATGGACGATGTGCGCCGGGTCGAGCCGGAGACCAAGATCGACCTGCCCGCGATCCCGCCCCGGGTCCGGGCCGAGGACGTCAGCTTCATCGAGTTCACCGCCCGCGACGGCGAGGTCGAGACGCTGTCCTCATTGCTTCGGACGCTCGGCTTCACCCATGCGGCACAGCACCGCAACAAGCAGGTGGCGCTCTGGCAGCAGGGCGACGTGCGCATCGTCATCAACTCCGAGACCGAGGGCCATGCCAGCCATGTCTGGAACACCCGCGGCCTCTCGGTCTGCGACATCGGCCTGCAGGTCTCCTCGGCCGACGAGACCGTGACCCGCGCCAAGGCGCTCGGCTCCGCGCCCTTCTCCCAGCCCACCGGGCCAGGCGAGCTGGCGATCCCGGCGATCCGCGGCCTTGGCGGCTCGGTGCTGCATTTCATCGACGCCACCAGCGGGCTCGACAGCGTCTGGGACGTGGAGTTTGCCAAGACCGGTGCCGCGCCCCGCAACGATGCCGGCATCACCCATATCGACCACCTCGCGCAGACCATGTCCTACGAGGACATGCTGAGCTGGACGCTGTTCTACGCGACGCTCTTCGACATGGAGAAATCCCCCATGGTCGACGTGATCGACCCGGACGGGCTGGTGCGCAGCCAGGTGGTCGAGAGCGCCGCCGGGCGTCTCAAGATCACCCTCAACGGCGCCGAGACCCACCGCACGCTGGCCGGCCGCTTCCTCGCCTCGACCTTTGGCGCCTCGGTGCAGCACATCGCGCTCGCCACCGACGACATCTTCGCCACCGCCGCCAAGATGGCCGAGACCGGCTTCGCGCCGCTGCCGATCCCGGCGAACTACTACGACGACCTCGCCGCGCGGTTCGACATGCCCGACGGGCTGCTCGAGCGGCTGCGCGCCGCCAATATCCTCTATGACCGCGAGGGCGAGGCGGAGTTCTTCCAGCTTTACTCGCGCGCCTTCGCCAGCGGCATGTTCTTCGAGATCGTCCAGCGCGGGCCGGGCTACACCGGCTTTGGCGGGCCGAACGCCCCGTTCCGCATCGCGGCGCAAAAGCGCCTCGGGCCGAGCAAGGGCATCCCGCAGACCTGATCCGACCCGTCGTTCCCGGCTTTCGACATGGCAAGCGCCTCGCATCCCATCGATACGGGGCGCGTGGTCACGGGAACGTGTGAAGCGCGCCCCTCAGATACAAAATCATCATACTTTCAATGCGTTGCAAGACGTTCCCGCCCTGCAACGCACACGTCCCTCAGCCAATGGCAGCCCCGTGCCGACTTGTGTCGGGAGGAATTCTCGATATATCGACTATTACGATATATCTAGACTCACCCTTCCCGAGGCTCTCTTCATGCGACACGGCTCACGCTCCGCTCATCCCCACCGCAAGGGCCCGCATGGCCCCGGTGAAAAACGCGCCCCGAGAGAGGGCAAGCGCGGCCCCAAGCGGCTCTTCGAATATGGCGAGCTGCGGCTGCTGATCCTCGCGATGATCGCCCAGAGCCCGCGCCACGGCTACGAGATCATCAAGGCCATCGAGGAGCGCTTCAACGGTGCCTACTGCCCCAGCCCCGGGGTGATCTACCCAACGCTCTCGTGGCTCGAGGAGATGGGTTACATCGCCGTGGAGCCCGACGAGAACGCCCGCAAGCTCTCGCGCATCACCGCTGAGGGCGAAGCCTTCATCGAGGCCAATCGCGCCGCCGCCGACGAGCTGCTGACCCGCACCATCCCGCCCAATCACCGCGCCAACGCGCCCGAGGAGATCGTCGCCGCGATGGACGACATCAAGCTGGCCCTGCGCCAGCGCCTCGCGGCCTGCAACAACGATCCGGCGGTGATCGAGGCCCTTTCAGAGACGCTGCGCAAGACCGCGCAGGAGATTGCCAGCGGCGCGAAGTAGACGCCGCAAGCCCCCATTCAGACACAGGATTTCCCATGGAACCCATCATCACAAGGCATCGCCACGAACTCAAACGCCGCACCCTCACGGTGCGCGAGACCAGCTATCTCACGCCGCACATGATCCGCATGGTGCTGCACAGCGACGAGCTGGCCGACTTCACCAGCCTTGGCGCCGACGACCATATCAAGCTGTTCTTCGACGCTGGCGGCGAGAAGCCCGAGATGCGCGATTACACGCCCCGCCGTTACGACACCGAGCGCCGCGAGCTTGTGCTCGACTTCGCCGTGCACGAGGCCGGCCCGGCCACCGACTGGGCGCTCAACGCCGCTCCCGGAGACGAGCTCCGCATCGGCGGGCCGCGTGGCTCGGCGGTGATCGCGCCGGTCTTCGACTGGTGGCTGCTGATTGGCGACGAGACCGCCCTGCCCGCCATCGGCCGCCGCGCCGAGGAAACCCCCGCCGGGCCGCAGGTCATCACCCTTGCCGCCGTGCCGGGCGCCGAGGACGAGCAGCGCTTCGAGACCGAGGCGACGCTCGAGGCGCACTGGGTGCACCGCCCGGTCGCCGAAGCGCACGAGCCCGCCGCCCTGCTCGATGCCGCCCGCGCGCTGACGCTGCCCGAGGGCAAGGGCTTTGTCTGGATCGCCGCCGAGGCGCGAGTCGCAAAGGCGCTGAAGCAGCATTTCCTCGACGAGCGCGGCCACCCGGCCCAAGACCTCAAGGCCGCGGGCTACTGGGTGCGCGGAGACGCCGGCAGCAGCGACAAGTCGCTCGACTGAGCCGCAGGGCTCACTCGCAGCCCGCAGCCGCCCAGGTTTGAAGCTTGCGCTTGAAGGCCCCGCCGAGAGGGTGCTTTTTCTCAAACGCCTCCTCGCTCGCGCCGACATAGGTCTGCGCCTGCGTGCAGATGCGCTCCTGCGTCCACTGGTGGCAGTTGCTGCAGGTCTGGCCCTTCCAGAACTCCTCCGGCAGATCCTCGATCGGCGGAAAGAGCGGGGTCGCGTTGATCAGATCGGCGATCGAGCGGCCGTTGACTGCCGGCTCGTCCGAGACCAGCGCGCCGGTGAAGGTGATGGTCTCGGTCTCGGGCACAACCGTCGCCACAGCGGGCGCCTCCGGCGCCGGCTCGGGCTCGACCGGGCCACCGCCCACCGGGTCCTGCCCCGAGGACGCGCCCAGCGCCGCGATCTCGCCTTCCGCGAACTCGGCGAAGGTGCCGTTCGGGAAGGCCGCGAGGTAGCGCTCATATGCCTCGATGGTGTTGCTCGCCTGCGCCGCCTCGAACAGCGCCTGCTCGTCGGCGGGCGGCTCTTCGGGCGCGGCCTCGGGCTGGGCCGTGGTCACGCCGGCCAGCTCTTCTTCCATCACCGTTGTCAGCAGCCCGCGCGCCTCGCCGGCAAAGGCGGTGTCGCCGTAGCCGCGCAGGAACAGCATGATCTGCACCGGATCGCGGCTGTCCTTGATCGATTCCCAGAACTGCTGCGCCTCGAGATCGCGCGCCGTCAGCTTTTCGCCCTCGGCAAAGGAGAAATCCCCCACCAGCGACGAGCTGTCCCACGGCGTCTGCAAGCCGCCGGTCTCGCGCAGCACCTCGACACGGACCTGCTTGAACATCTGCTCGATGGGCAGGCCCGGGGTCGGCATCAGCTCGGCCATGGCGCGGGTGAAGGGGCTGTTCTCGCCGCCGCCATCCATTGCCACCGCGCCGGGCGCGGTTGCGTAGGCCAGGAAGGTGCCGGTGGGCGCCTTCATCTCGGCAAGGCCGTTGTCGTTGAATTCCGGGATGTTGCTGAACGGATTGTTGCGGCAGGCATCGAGGATCATGATGTTGGTGCGGTTGCCGGCCGAGAACATCTGCCGCAGCACCGATTGCACCTCCACCGCCACGAGGCTGAGATCGGCGGCATCGCTGAGCTCGGCGCTCACGGGAAGCAGGTAGTTCACCCCAAAGGACTGCACCCCGTGCCCGGCGTAGTAGAACAGCCCCGTGGCCTCGGGCCCGGCCTGCCGCAGCGCGCGCCCGAACTGGGCGATGCCGCGGGTGAGCTCGGTGCGGTCGGCGTCGATCAGCTCGTGCACCTCGAAGCCCAGCCCGCTCAGGGTCGACGCGATCAGCGTCGCATCGTTCGACGCATTCTCGAGCGAAGACACCGCCTGATAGTCGGAATTTCCCACCACCAACGCGATGCGGGTCTCGGCATAAAGCGCCCCGCCCATGCTGATCAGGAGCGTGACAATCGAAAAGACGAGCGTGCGTAGGAACATGCAGTGATCTCTGTGTCTGTGCGTCGATCAAGCGCCATCACACCTGCCCCGACCGGTGCGTTTCGCAGGACACGGAAGCTCGCGATACGCGAAATTGAGGACCTTCCGATAACCGTTGTTGCCTGAGCGACCAATATTCAGGATAATAATCTTATTCGCTAACCGACCCTATACTAGCATTCTTATCGTCACGCAGGGAAGGTCATTACTATGTTTCGTACCAAAACCCGTTTGTTTCGTCTCGATTTTATCGTCTCCGTGGCTGTCCTGCTTCTCCTGGCGACCTTTGCCACGTCACAGACCATCGACCCGTTCGAGAACGGCTGGACGCTCGATGCCGAAAGCTCCGAGCTGAATTTCATGTCGATCAAGAAGGGCGATGTCGCCGAGGACAGCCGCTTTGCCACGATCTCGGGCCTGATCACCGAGGATGGCAAGGCGCAGATCCGGGTGCTGATGGACTCGGTCGACACCCATGTCGACCTGCGCAACGTGCGCATGCGCTTCCTGTTCTTCGAATCCTTCAAGTACCCCGAGGCGTTGATCACCGCGCAGCTCGATCCCGACACGCTGCGCGATCTGCACCAGACCCGGCGCAAGATGGTCGAGGTGCCGTTCACCCTCAACCTGCACGGCGTCACCGTCGAGCGCAGCGCCCAGGTTGCGGTCAGCCTGATCGACAATGACCGCGTCAATGTCTCGACCACCAAGCCGATCGCGCTGAAGCTCGCCGATTTCAATCTCGAGGACGGGCGGCAGAAGTTGCAGGAAGCCGCCGAGGTGGTGATCGTGCCCGTGGGCATGGTCAGCTTCGACTTCGTCTTCAACCGCTCGAGCCCGGGCACCCCGGTCGCGATGGCCGATGTCACCGCGGTTGCCGCAGGTGGCGGCGCCTCGGCGGCGCTCGAGACCAAGGGCGCCTTCGACCGGGAGGCCTGCATCGGCCGGTTCGAGATCCTGAGCCGGGCGGGCAACATCTATTTCAACGCCGGCAGCGCCCGGCTCAGCGCCGACAGCTACCCGCTGCTCGAGAACCTCTACGACGTGGTCAGCCGCTGCCCCGACCTGCGCATCGAGATCGCGGGCCACACCGACAGCGATGGCAGCGATGCCGCCAACCTGCGGCTGAGCGAACTGCGCGCGGCCTCGGTGAAGGACTACCTGCAGGGCAAGGGCATCCCCGAGAACCGCATGCTGGTGGTGGGCTATGGCGAGGCGCGACCGCTTCTTGAAAACACCAGCGCCGCCAACAAGGCGCGCAACCGGCGCATCGAGTTCAGCGCGCTGAACTGACGGTCGCGGCCCGTCCAGGCGGGCCGCGGTCTATCCCTCACGGGCGCGGCGGTCCCTCACACCGCCGGAAGCGCGCCCAACCGCCCGCGGGAGCCCCCCGGGCACAAGACGATTACGACCGACCGATTTTTAACATGTTCTGACAACGGAGCCCGAGGGCGACTTGGAGATTTACCGACAACTCCCCTGCGAGGCGGACTTCACCATGGGACAGGACCCGGCGGGCCGGGATTACCTGTCGCTCGTGGTGAAGCGGACCTTCGACTTCCCCGACACCGCGGGCGGCGCCCCGGTGCCCAGCAAGACGCAGGCGCCGCTGGTCCACGCCGACCAGTATCACGGCGAGCCGGGGCTCTCGGCCTGCCGATGGGAGACCGACTTCGCTTTCCGCAAGGCGCGCTGCGACGTGATCGTCAACGGCTCTGCCCACGCCCCACGCGGCGAGGTCGCAACGAAGCTCCGCGTCGGCATCCGGCTCGGCCAGTGGTCGAAATCCTTCGACGTCTTCGGCGAGCGGCACTGGATGGCGGTGGGCCCCGCCTTCGTCGCCACCGATCCCGCCCCGTTCCGCCGCCTGCCGATCAGCTATGACCACGCCTTCGGCGGCACCGACACGCTCGATCCCGAGGATCCCCAGCCCGGCGTCTACGACGACAACCCGGTTGGCACCGGCTTTGCGGCGCGGCGCAACCACCTGCGGATCAACGGGCTCAGGCTGCCCCACACGCAGGCCAGCGACGAGGACATCTCCTCGCCCTTCGGCAGCTACACCCCCATGGCGCTTGGCCCCTACGGGCGGAGCTGGCCGCAGCGGCGGTGCCATGCCGGCACCTATGATCAGGCGTGGCAGGACAACGTGTTTCCGTTCCTGCCCAAGGATTTCGACGAGCGCTATTACCAGAGCGCCCCGCCCGATCAGCAGATCCCCCCGCCGCGCTCAGGCACCGAGGTGATCCTGCTGAACCTGACCGATCGTGGCCGCGAGAGCTTCTGGCTCATCGACTGCGAGCTGCCGCTCGCGATCTTCCGCGGCGCGCGGCCCGCGCTCGACCGCGAGGTGCTGCCCGACACCGTGCTGATCGACACCGATGCGCGCAAGTTCGCGCTGGTCTGGCGGGTCGACCTGCCGATGCAGCGCGGCTTTCTCGAGTTCTCCGAAGCCTGGGTCGGGCCGCCCACCGAGGCCATGGCCCGCGCCAAGCGCGAGGGCCGGCGCTATATCCGCGCGGTGGCCTCTGGCGATGGCGGGGAGGCCTCCGAATGAGCGGCGCGCTGCAGATCCTCACCTCGGGCATGGTCACGGCGGTCGGGCTCGACGCGCCCTCCTCCTGCGCCGCCCTGCGCGCCCGGCTCGACGGCTTCCAGGAGACCCGCTTCCCCCGTGGCGGCGGCGAGTGGCTGGTCGGCGCACCGGTGCCGATGCCGCGCAACTGGATGGGCGCCAAGCGGCTGGCCCATATGTGCGCCGCGACGATCTGCGAAGTGTTCGAGCGCGTCCCCGAGGCAGCGGACAAGACCGACCTCATCCTCTGCCTCGCCGAGGAAAGCCGGCAGGGAAGGCTGATCCGCGACGGCGCGGCGTTCATGCGGATGGTCGGCGAGATCGTCCGCCTGCCCGAGCGCCAGCGCGTTCGGCTGGTCTCGCATGGCCGGCCCTCGGGTTTCGTGGCGTTGCAGAAGGCGCGGCAGATGCTCTCGGACGGGTCGGATTACGTGATGATCCTCGGAGTCGACAGCTACCTCACCGCGCCCGCAGTGGGCCAATACCGGTCGCAGGAGCGGCTGCTCACCCCCACCACCCCCGACGGCTTCATCCCTGGCGAGGCGGCGGCCGCGGTGCTGTGCTCGGCGCGTCACCCGGGCGGGCTCGCGATCGGCGGGCTCGGCCTCTCGCGCGAGCCGGCGCCGATCTACAATGGCCAGGACAGCGACGGGTTCGACCTGCCGCTGCGCGGAGATGGCATGGTGCGCGCCTATTCCGAGGCCTTCTCGGAGGCGGGCCTCGCGCATTCCGACATCGTGCTCAAGATCGGCGACCTGCCGGGCGAAAGCTTCTGGTTCCGCCAGACCGCGCTGGCGATGATGCGCACCCAGCGCGAACGCAGCGCGGTACAGCCGATCTGGGCGGTGGGCGCGAGCCTCGGCAATATCGGCGCGGCGGTGGTACCCCTGATGCTGGGCTGGGCGCTTGCGGCGGCCGAGAAGCGCTACGGCCCGCAAGGGCCGGTGCTGATCGAGGCCTCGGGAGATGACGGCGCCTGCGGCGCGCTTGTGGCGAGGGCTGCGGCATGACGGTCTTCGCGAACTGTCTGGAAATCTCGGCCAAGGCGCAGGGCTGCAAGATCATCGCCGCCTTCCCCGACACCTGCTTCACCCCGCCCCAGACCCCGGCCACCCCGCCGGGCGTACCGATCCCCTACCCCAATTTCGGCATGGACAGCGACCTGACCTCCGGCACCGGCACGGTGAAGATCGGCGGCAAGGAGATCAGCCAGGAGAACAGCTCGAAATACTCCAAGATCTCGGGCGACGAGGCGGGCTGCGCGCCGAAGAAGGGCATCATCACCTCGAAGAACATGGGCAAGGCCTATGCCCAGAAATGGTCGATGGACGTCAAGGCCGAGGGCAAGGGCGTGGTGCGCTTCACCGACCTCGCCACCACCAACCACCAGAGCAACACCGGCAACGATGCGCCTTGGCTGATCGTCGGCAAGCCGGGGATGCCCGGCTTTCGCGACACCGACAACTGCCTCGTCGGCAGCTACGGCGAGATCAAGGACAAGTGTAACGAGCGCGGCGGCGAGGCCCACCATATCATTCCCGACGAATACCTGCGCGACGGCACCCGCGAGGATTCAAAGCCCGCGCACGAGACCTTCCCGCCCATCGACGACGCCTGCGCGATCTGCGTCGGCGGCAAGTCGAGCGGCAAGTCGCAGGCCGAGCGCACCAGCGATACCGGCAAGAAGATCGCCAAGAAGGCCGACGAATACGCGACCGAGAAGAACGTCGCCTCGCTCAGCACCGGGCGCGGCCACGGCTACATGCACTATTTCTTCGACGCCAGCTTCGGCAACAATGCCCGACCCATCGGCGACGCGGTCGAGATCGCCAAGCAGGCGCTGACCAATTGCGCCGCCTACCAGTCGGCGGTGGTTGACACCGAATGCGCCGAGGCCGGCAAGGAATGCGTCGAGAAGCAGTTTGAGAATGCCTGCGCCCAGGACCCGCAGCCGACCTGCAAACCCAATGTCCGCAAGTCCAACGAGCGCTTCGACAACGCCAAGGAACGGCTGAGCCGCGACGGCAATCTCAACGCCAACCTGATGCCGACGCGCCATTCGTCGCTGACCTGAGCCGGCTGCGCCACCCGGAAGGAGACCGCCCATGTACGCCCTGCCCGTCACCGAGAAGCTGGTCCTCGCCATCGACGATTCCGAAGCGGAGGACTGGATCTTCCACTACGTGGAGTTCGAGCCGACCGCCCATCACAGCTTTCGCACGCCCCATGGCGGGCAGGTGCTGGCGATGACGGTGAACCCCAAGAGCTTCGCGGCGTGGATCGTCGCGGCGGGGCAACTCTATGCCGCGTCGCGCGAGATGGAGATCGCGGTGCCCCTGCCGTTGCCGGTCGAGGGCATGGTGCCCTTCGACGTGACGCGGATCGGGGATCGCTACTACGTCTGCGGCGATGCCTCGAACATCTGGTACTACGATGTCCCGCGCGAGGACTGGGTGCCGCTGGTGGTGCCAGAGCCGCGCCCCGAGATGCCGCCCCGCCAGGGCGGCGAAAGCGCCGAGAGCTACACCCGCCGCACCAGCCCCCGCATGTACGACTACGCCCGCCGCTTCCCCGACATGTACCGCGCCTTCCCGATCGGACAGGAGACCTATTTCTGCGGCGCTCTGGGGCGGGTGATCCGCCTGAAGGACGGCGCCACCGACGAGCAATGGCTCGAGACCGGCGCCCGGCTGGTGCATGGCTATGACGAGGGAGGCGCGGCGGTGCTCTGCGGCGACGATCCCGTCGCCGGGATCTATCGCGGCACGATGGACGAGGGTTTCGAGCAGCTCTTTCAGGACGACAACCCGGCGCTGCACCTCACCGCGCTGCACGACGGCGTCCGCTATATCGGTGCCGGGCTCGATCCCGATCACGAAGGTCCATGCCTCTTCACGCTGGAAGACGGCGAGCTTGTCCCGGTCGAAACCGGCTGCGAGCGCGAGCCCGGGCATCTCACCCATCTCAAGGTCACCGGCTCGGTGCTCTGGGCCACGGATCTGGAAGGCATATTTCGGCTAAAGGACGGGCGCTGGCGTCTGACCGAGATCGCCGATCTGGCCTGAGTGCTTCGCCGCTTACGCTGGAAGCGAGCCCAGCAGGAAGGCGCGCACCTTGTCGAGATCGAGCGCCGCCACGGTCAGCCCTGCGGCGCTTGGCTGCAGCATACGCACCACGAAGAGCTCGCCGGCTTCCGGATACTCGATATAGCGCTCCTCGGCGACCTTCAGCCCGTCTGCGCCGGCCACCCGCAAACCGTCGATATGCGCCTCGAGCCGTTCGAGCAGCCGCTCGATGCGCTCGGCGTCCATGTCGGGATTGTCGTCGGGGTTGAGCAGCGCGTGGTCGTAGACCGTCCACAGGAACGCGGCCTGCTCGGCGTGCTGACGCAGCATTTCGGGCAGGACGGGGGCGGGCATCAGTTCAGGTTCACCGATCCGCCGCGGATGCGGTTCGAGGCCGAGGCATGGCTGACGAGATAGGTGCCGCGGATGGTGATGTGGCCATCCTTCTCCATCACGATGGAGGACTTGCCGCAGCGCAGCTCGAGGCGGTCGTTGGCGGTGATTTTCACCCGCTCGCCGTCGCGCACCACCTCGGGTGCACCCTCGCGCAGGCGTGGCTCTACGATCTTGCCGACGATCAGCGGCCGCGTGCTGTCGCCATCCTCGTAGAGCAGCGCCACCTCCGAGCCGACATCGTCCGGTCCGAGCTGGGCAAGGCTGCGCGCCGGCACCGCCCGGTCCTTGGGATTGCCCGCGAAGACCACCAGCGGCAGGCCGTCCTCGAAGCCGAGCAGCAGCCCGATGATCACGCCCTGAATGCGCTCCGATACCTGCATCTGCCCGACCTCCCTGTCGGTTCCGGTGTCGTGACGCGGGCGAAGGCCATGGCCCCGCCCGCCTGTGATCCTCAGCTCAGCGCCTGGAATTCGACGCGGCGGTTCTCGTCGGCGCGCGGGTTGGCCTCGTTGAACGGGAAGCGTTCGCCCATGCCAACGGTCTCGAGACGCGAGGGCGGCAGGCCGCATTCCTCGATCAGGTTGCGCGCCACTTCCTTGGCGCGCAGCACCGAGAGTGTCTCGTTATAGGCCTCTGAGCCGGCGGAATCGGTGTGGCCGACGATGCGGATCTTGCCCACATCCGCCGCCAGAAGCGCCATGCACACGGTGCGCAGCTTGGGTTTCTGATCGTCCGAGATCGCGGCGCTGTCGAAGCCGAACTCGATATGCAGGTTGACCTGCAGCTCGGGCGCGAGCTGGCCGAACACCATCGGCGCGTCGCTCGCCGCGGCCAGCAGCGGCTTGTTGGGATCGGCGGGGCGCTGCGGCGCGCTGTCGCTCGAGGCGGTGATCGACACCCCCTGCCCGCTGCCCGCGGGCGCGGACAGCTCGGGCGCGGTGGTCGCCACCTGCGGCGCGGTCTGCTGCAGCTCGGGCGCGGCGGGTGTGGCCGGTGTCTCGGGCGCCGTGGCAGTCACCTCGGGCGCCGCGCTTTCGGCGGTGACGTCCTGCACGGTGATCAGCTTCAGCCCGCGGGTCTGGCCAAGGCCGCTGGTCTCGGCCTCTTCGAAGACCTGTTTCTGACGCTGGAAGATCTGGGTCAGTTCATCGACGGAAAGCTCGTCCTGAGCGAAAGCCGGCATCGCAAGGACACTCAGGCAGGACACGGAAAAAAACATCGTTCTCAAAAGCATAATCACCCCCCTTGGAAAAAGGTTTTTCGGATGCTGAAAAAAGAGTAGCATGAGCGGTGTTTGAATACAGCTATTTTCGGGGGAGACGCGGGGCTGGAAAACCCGCATTGACGCCGAGCCCCACCGGCATTGATCAAGGCGCGCGCATGTCCACGCCCCAAACAAGAAATCCCATCCTGAGACCGTTGCCGGCGCCCAGTTTCAAAGGGGCTGGCCTGACCCATACCGGCTGCGTTCGCGAAGAGAACGAGGACAGCATCCTCACCGACCCCGCGGGGCTGCTCTGGGCAGTGGCCGACGGCATGGGCGGATATGGCCACGGGGCGATGGCCTCCGACATGGTGCTCGACCAGGTCACGCTGGTCAGCGATTTCGCCCCGCCCGCCCCGACCATGCGCGCCCGGCTGCAAGAGGCCAACCGCGCCATCCATGCCAAGGCCCAGAGCCCCGAGATCGGACAGATGGGCGCGACCGCGGTGGTGATGCTGATCCAGAATTGCACCGCCCATATCGCCTGGGCCGGCGATTGCCGCGCCTATCTGATGCGCGCCGGGCAGCTCCGGCTGCTGACCCGCGATCACACCGTTGTGCAGGAGATGGTCGATCAGGGCCTGCTCAGGGACGGCGACCGCCATCGCCACCCGCAGCGCCATGTGGTCACCCGCGCCGTGGGCGCCGAGCCCGATCTCGAGATCGACGACACCGCCGTGCCGCTGGTGCCCGGCGACCGCATCCTGCTTTGCAGCGACGGGCTCACCGCCTGCCTCGCCGACCAGACCATCGCCAACCTCATGCATCTCGACGCCACGCCGCGCGACATCTGCGCCGAGCTCGTGCGCGCCTGCATCGAGGCCGGCGCACCGGACAACGTCTCGGTGATCTGCGTCTTCGCCTCGGAGGGCTGACCGATGCGGGACGGCGCCTTCATCGGCCCCATCATCGTCGCCATCGGGCTGATCGTCGCGGCGATCTGCTTTGCCGTGGTCGGCGCCCTGCTGCAAACCGCCGATGGCCGCACCGAGCTGCGGCTCGAACGCGCCGAGGCCGAGCTGTCGCAGCTGCGCAGCGGGCTCGACACGCTGCGCTCGGAGTTGCGCGACGCCGAGGCCGAGATCGAGCGGCTCGAGGAAGAGATCGCGCTGTCCGCCAGCCGCGCCCCGGCCCCCGGCCCGGCCCTCGCCGTGCCCGACTTCGTCCCCGGCATGCCCGAGGTCATTGGCGCCGCCGAGGATCAGCCCGGCACCGAAGAGATGACCGAGGAGATGCGCACCGCCAAGTCGCGCTTCAACATGGGCATCACCCAGCCCGGCAACCGCGTCATGCTGGAAATCCTCGGCCACCCGCGCAGCACCTATTCCACCACCTGCCAGGCGGTCACCCAGCCCAAGCTCAAGGCGCTGATGGAGACCCGGCAGGTCGGCCCGATCCGCGTCACCATGATCCGCCCCGCGCTCGACAGCCTGCAGCGCATCGTCGACAAGCTTCAGGCACAAGAGCCCGACATCTACGCCGCGCTCGGCACCGCCGGCGCGATCTGTGCCCGGCTGATCCGCGGCTCGCGCAGCTCGGTCTCGAACCACAGCTGGGGCACCGCGATCGACCTCAAGCTGCAGGGCCAGCTCGACGGGTTTGCCGATGGCGGCACCCAGTTCGGGCTGCTCCTGCTGGCGGAGCTGTTCAACGAGGAAGGCTGGTACTGGGGCGCGGGCTATCGCCGCGAGGATTCGATGCATTTCGAGGTCGGGGTCGAGACCCTGCGCAAGTGGCAGGCCGAGGGCCTGCTCTGACAGATGGCACCGTCCCCGCTCAGACAAACCGCCGGGCCAGTGCTCCGCTTCATCGAAGGGATCGACGCGAAACACGGCGAGCGCCGCATCATCGACGAGGCCGCGCCGCTGCTCGAGGGCTTCGAAAAAGCCGCCCAGCGGGCCGGCGTGGCGCAGGTGGCGATCAAGCCGGCGCGCTACGCGCTTGCGATGCTGATCGACCAGCGCGCGCGCCAGCTCAAGGGGATCACGCTCGGCACCTGGTCGGTGCTGGCGCGGCGCGCGCTCTTCGAGGGCCGCGACATCCCGATGGCCCGGATCCGAGAGTTCCGCGACACCGCAAGGCGCAACGGCATGGACGATCTCGAGGCCTTTCTCGGCGAGATGCTGGAACGGGCCGAGACCGTGCGCGCCGGTCCCCAGCGCCGCCACGGCGGCGGCTGGGGCTGGAAGGCCGCGGGGTTTGCTTTGCTGCTCCTGGGGGGCCTCGCCACCTATGCCGGGGTGCTCGAGTATCGTTTCCAGCGCCAGATCGGCGCGGATTTCGAGGCCGAGGCGCTCAATATCGGGCTCGACCGCACGCAGGAGGGCGCCGAGCTGGTGCGCCGGCTCGATGCCCTGCGCGCCGCCGCCGACCGGGTGGTGCAGGTCGAGCGCATGGCGCCGCTGCGCCGCGTGCTGCGCTTGCCGGTGGTCGACAGCGAGACCCGCGCCGAGGCCGCCTATGCAGAGGCTGCGCGCCGGCAGGTGCCGCCCGAGCTGGCGCGCGGGTTAGAGCAGTTCCTTGCCACCGAGGGCGACGGGCTGGCGCTTTACGACACGCTGCGCGCGTGGTCGGTGCTGACCGGCGAACAAGGCTGGCAGCCGGGCTACCTTGCCGGCTGGCTCGAGGATCACGGCGCGGCCGTCGGGCTGGGCGGGCTGGCGCGGCACGTGGCACCGCTCGAGGGGCCGGTGGCGCTGCAGCCGCAGGACACGCAGATCATGGATCAGGCGCGCGGCTTTGCCGCCGAAGTGCCCGAGCCGGCGCGGGCCTGGCTCGAACTCTTGCGCTCGGACGAGATGCGCGCCCTGCCCGACTGGATCGCCCCCGAGGCGGTGCCCGGCGTCGAGACGGTGCTGCTGCGCCGCTCCGGCGCGCCGATCTCGCAAGGGATCCCCGGTCTCTTCACCACCGAAGGCTGGCAGGCGGCGCGCAGCACCGGCGTCGGGCTCGCGGTGCAGAACGCCCGCGCCGTCGCGCCCGAGATCACCGGCGTGGCGCTGCCGCCCGAGAACAGCTCGCCCGACCTGCTGCTCGACCGACTGCACCGCGAGACGGCCGCGGCGTGGAAGGACTGGCTGGCCGACCTGCGGGTCCAGCCCTTCGCCGACCGCGAGACCGCCATCGTGGTCTCGGGGCAGCTCGCGCAGGCCGAGAACCCGCTCACCCGCCTCCTGCGCGAGGTCTGGGAGCAGAGCGGCGGTAACGACCGCAGCCGCAGCCACGACCAGCAGCTCCTGCTCGCGCGCGAGTTCGGGCCGATGATCCAGTATGTCGAACAGGGCCGCATGGCCGAGATCGCGCGGCTGTTTTCGCCCCTCAACGTGGCGCTTGGCGCGGTCGATATCGACGCCCGCCGCGCCACTCGCCGGCTGATGACCTTCCAGGATCGCTCGCGCTCCATCGCGGCGCTGAAGAGCGCGCCGCGCATCGTGGTGCAGATCGCCGAGGACGTGCTGGCGCAATCCGCCCGCCCCGCCGCCGAGGACGCGGCGCAATACCCGCTGGCGCGGCAATGGCAGCAGCAGGTCTTCCCTGCCTGCCGCAACACAGTGAGCGGGCGCTACCCGTTCCAGAACGGCGGCGATGCCAGCCTGTCCGAGATCGCCTCGCTGCTTGGCCCGCAGGGCTCGCTGACCACCTTCCTCGCGACCTATGCCCAGCCCATGCTCGAGACCGCCGAGAGCCCGTGGCGCTGGAAACCCGAGGCGCGCTTTGCCGGGATGCAGCCGGAAAGCGCCGAGTTTCTCGAGCGCGCAACGCAGATCTCGCAGGCGCTGTTCACCGCCGACGGCAGGCTCTCGCACAGCCTGACGCTGGCCGCACTGGCCGAGCGCGGCCAGACCCTCGTGGCGATCGGCGGCAGCGCCGCGCCGGTGCGGACCAGCGGCGCACCGGCCACGCTCGACTGGCCCGGCCCGCGCCCCGAGGCCGGGGTGGAGGTGGCGTTCCGCGAAAGCACCGATGCGGCGCGGCTGATCGAAACCGGCCCCTGGGGCCTTTACCGGCTGATCGACGGCACCCGCCTGCGGCTGCGCGACGACGGCGCGCGCGCCCTGCTCGACCTGCGCAACAGCGAGGGGCGCGTGTTTCTCGAGCTCGGATTTCCCGCGCCGCTCAACCCGGTCTCGATCCGGCCGGTGCTGCGCGCCTTCGACTGCCCCGCGACCTTGTGAAGTTTACAACCCACGAGGTCGGGAATCCCTGTATAGTCACAGGTGATTACAGATTGTTATTTTGATCCGACCATTCCCGATAGAGGGGACGCGCGATATGATAGACCGAATTGCCGAGCTGACGACCCCGATCAATCTTGGCGGACCCGGCGACCTCACCTTCTCGAGGATGACCGGGCACGACGCGATCAGCAGCTGCTTCCGCTACGAGGTGATCGCGATCAGCGAAGACCCCGACATCCCGGCAAGCGAGCTGCTCGGACAGGTCTGCAACGTCGCGGCCTATACCAACGAGCTCGACGAGACCCAGACCCGCCATTTCAACGGCATCGTCGACCAGTTCGCCTTTCTCGGCACCGAGAGCGACGCCTTCGACGTGGTCTATGGCTACCGGCTGGTGCTGCGGCCGACGCTCTGGCTGCTTTCCAAGGCAAGCGACAACCGCATCTTCCAGGAGATGTCTGTTCCCGAGATCATCACCCAGATCCTCGACGAGAACGGCTTCTCGGATTACGAGCTGCGGCTGAGCGGCAGCTACGATCCGCGCATCTATTGCGTTCAGTACGGCGAAAGCACGCTGGATTTCCTGCAGCGCCTGATGGAGCACGAGGGGATCTTCTACTTTCACGAATTCGACGCGTTCCAGCACAAGCTGATCATCGCCGACACGCTCGACGACCTCTCTCCGCAGCCCGACCTGCCGCTGCTGCGCTTCGAGCCCGATGCGACCGACGCCCAGCGCGGCCCCGGCGTGATCACCAGCTGGCGGCGGCTGGCAACGGTGGTGACGGGCACCCACACCCAGACCGACTACGATTTCGAAAAGCCTTCCGCCGATCTCAGCACGCAGCTCTCCGATCCCAAGAAGCACAGTGCGAGCGAGATGGAGCGCTATGACTATCCCGGCGTCTATACCGAGATCGCCGGCGGCCAGCGCCTCACCGACATGCGGCTCGAGGCCGACCAGGGCAGTCATTTCGAGATGGATGCCGACAGCACGGCGAGCCTGCTGTGGTCTGGCAACCTCTTCGACTTCGTGGATTTCCCACGGCTGGTCGAGAACGGCGCCTATTTCATCCTGCGGGTCGATTACCAACTCTGGGACGGTCAGTACTTCGCCGGCGGCGCGGGCGAGCGCGAGGAACGCATGGGGTTCAGCGCCCGCTATCGCGTGCTGCCCTCGGACTCGCGCTGGCGCCCGTCCCACGTCACGCCGCGCCCGGTGATGCGCGGTCCGCAAACCGCCGTGGTCGTGGGCCCGAGCGGCGAGGAAATCTATACCGACGAGTACAGCCGCGTGAAGGTGCAGTTTCACTGGGACCGGGTCGGCGCCAGGGACGAGAACTCGTCCTGCTGGGTGCGGGTCAGCTCGGCCTGGGCCGGCTCGGGCTGGGGCTTCATCCAGATCCCGCGCATCGGCCAGGAGGTGATCGTCGATTTCCTCGAGGGCGATCCCGACCGCCCGATCATCACCGGACGGGTATACAACGCCGAGCAGATGCCGCCCTACGGCCTGCCCGGAGAGGCCACGAAATCGGGCTGGAAGTCGAACTCCTCGCTCGGTGGCGGCGGCTGGAACGAGCTGATGTTCGAGGACAAGGCAGGCTCGGAGCTGGTCTATTTCCAGGCAGAAAAGGATCATGACGAGCTGGTCAAGAACAACGAGACCCGCCACATCGGCAATGACTGGTCAGAAGAGGTGGTGCACGACGCGACGCAATGGGTCGGCCACAACCGCGACGAGACGGTCGACAATTGCAAGACCACCCATGTGAAGGTCGACCGCACGGTCAATATCGACCACGACGACACCGAGACCGTGGGCAACAACCGCGCGCTCACTGTGGGCGTGAACGAGACCATCATGGTCGGCAGCAACTCGACCGAGACCATCGGCGTGAACCACAGCCAGACCGTGGGCAGCAACCAGACGGTGAATGTCGGCGCCAACCGGGTCGACACCGTGGGCATCAGCGAGACCCGCACCGTGGGCGCGGCGCAGATGAACACCATCGGCGCGGTGCGTCAGGTCACCGTGGGCGCGAACCAGGGCCACGGCATCGGCGGCTCGGACAGCTGGAAGGTCGGCGGCAGCCAGAGCGTCTCTGTGGGCAAGGATCAGGTGACGCAAGTGGCCAAGAACCACTCGCTCGACGCGGGCGAGAACAGCTCGATCTCGGTCGGCAAGGACGCCATCGTCGCGATCGGCGACAACGGCGTGGTGTCGGTGGGCAAGGACCTCACCATCGACGCCAAGGACAGCATCAACCTGACCTGCGGCAAGGCCAGCATCCTGATGAAGAAGGACGGCTCGATCACCATCAAGGGCAAGGACATCACCATCGATGGTTCGGGCAAGATCACCGCGAAGGCGGCGAGCGACATGACCCTCAAGGGCTCGAAGATCAACCAGAACTGACCAGCCGCTCCAGCGCCTCGGGGCCGCGCGGCGTACGGCCCGGCGCCCAGACCAGCGGCGGGCTCAGCGCTGCGCCCCCGCCCTCCGGGAGGAGCGGCGCGAGCGCTGCGGCAAGAGCGTCGCCCCCGGCCTCTCCGGCCACCGCGCGGTCGAGATGCGGCAGCGCCTCCCGTCCCCAGCGCTCCGCCGCGTCCTGCGCCACCGCAGGGAGCGCAGAGACCGCGGCGAGCGGAAACGCCCGGCCGGCGGAATCTCCGCTCGGCACGACCAGCATCAGCAGCACGTCCTCGCGCGTTCCCTCAAGCAGTACCAATAAGCCCTGCGAGG
>NZ_JBYNAH010000053.1:0-3221 GCF_059781815.1 Salipiger sp.
TGTAGCTCAGCTGGTAGAGCACGTCATTCGTAATGATGGGGTCGTAGGTTCGAGTCCTATCACCGGCACCACGGTTTCCCCGCCAAGGTTTCACCGCCAGACGAATCAATGATTCGATGATTCGAGCCATGACCGCGTCCGCGTGAGTCTTGAGATCGACGGGTCGCAACCTCTGGTCGATCACAACGCTCTCTAAAATTTGAATTTTCTGGATTGCGACCGGATGCCGCGGCGCGGCGGAAAATCTTCTGGACTTTGCACGCTCCGTATTGTGTCGTGCGCATCACGGACAATAGGAGGTCGACCCGCCGGGAGGAGGAGGCGGGCCGACCGTCAGACGGATGGCGCTGAAAGGGAGAAGGGCCATCCAGTCGTGTTCCGGTCGCCCCTGGGGAGGATTTGGGGCGACCGGGCGTCCCTTCACCAATTAGGCAGCGCATCCCGGATCTCAAGCGCGGCTTTGGTCTATTCTCTCTATCTGCGACCAATTGGCATATCCGCTGCACATCTTTTCAGCGCAGAACCCGGCAAACGAATCTCCGGCGAGCGACTTGGGAAAACACGCGCCGCGCGTGTAAACCGCTTGGAAACCCGTTTCGGGGTACCAAGGCTTGGTTGCGCTACCGTTCTGTGCTAACACGAAGGCCCGTCACTGCTCGGACGGGTTGCCACACAGGAAGGCCCATTCACTGGACAGCCCGTCTGCCCATGTCTTCCTGCATGTTCAGCAGTCCTTAGGGAGAGGATCACATGACACTTTTCAATCGCGAACAGGCCAATGCCGTAGAGACCCTGCTCAAGCGCGGCATGTCGGATTTCGATATCGCGCGCAGCGTCTGCGCCGACAACGAAGACCCGGAGTTGCTCCTCGAAGCGGTCTCCGCCCAGCGCGAGCGCCGCGAGCGCGCAGACGCGCTCTGATCGATCTCACCTGAGATATTCGACCATGGGCGGCGATCGGTCGCCCACGGTCACGTCTGACGGCGCGCCCAGCCGCAGACACAGCTCCCGTACAACGCAGGATGCGCCAGGCGCCGGAACTCGATCATCGTATCGGGAGGGGAGGAGCGCGGCGACCCTCAGGGAGGAGGAGAGAGGGCCGCCGCTGATTTCCGGGGTTCAGGGAGGAGGAGAGAACCCCAGGAAACTTTTGGACATCGTGTCGATGTCGTTGGACTACAAATAAGCGATGCTGCACTGCAGAACAACCCATGTCTCTGCAAAGCAGCATTGATCTTTTTGCATGGCAGGCGCTTCGCTTAGCTTTCGTGCGGCGCTTCCCGACCGCAAAGCCAGCGGCGGGGGCTGCAGAAAGCCCCCGCCAAGCCCGGCTCAAGCAGAAAGACGGACCGGTCACACAGACCGACACTCGTGACAGGCACAGCACTCGTACCGTCAACACTGGCACCCAACGGCCAACAGGGCCGTCACCGTTTACCAACTGGTTACGCGAACAGACACAAACACCCTGCCCGGACAGACCCTCGCTCCAAACACACGGAGCGATGACGTCCCGCCCGGGCCACTCTTTACCGCACTCCCCGACACACTGGTGACCGCACGGAAAAGGTCACTGGTTACCGAACATCCCGAAAAACCGTTACCGAACCTCGTCTGCCTGCCCCGACCCTTGGGACACGCAATTCCCTTCGCGACCGGCTCAGCCCGCCGCGCGCAGCGCCGGCGCTGTCGCGCCCAGCCGCTCGGCGACCAGATTGGCCCAGGCCGCCGCAAATTCCGTTGCCGCGCCGGCAGCGCGGGTCTCGTCCATGCCCTCGCTGCCGCTGCGCACTGCCAGAGACAGCGCGTTGCTCCAGCTCGCGATGCCGTGGCCGCGCACGAAGCGGGCGCCCGGGCCGGCGCTGTCGCGCAGCCCGTCGACATCGGACACCACCAGCCGGCGGCCCGCGGCCCGCGCCTCGAGCGCCACCAGCCCATAGGCCTCCCAGCGCGAGGGCATGGCCACCAGATCGACAGAGCGCATGGCGTCTTCGGGGGACATCGCGTGACCGTGGAACGTGATGCGGTCATCGCCCTTGGCAAGGGCGCGGAGGCTTTCTTCCTCTGCGCCAGTGCCGAAGATCTCGAGCCGCAGCGCGCCGTCGCGGATCTCGGTCACCGCGCGGACCAGCACGTCAAAGCCCTTCTGCCGGTCGAGCCGCCCGATGGCGCCGATGGTCCGGCCACCGGGACGCGGGGCCGGCAGCGCGCGGAAGGCCTGCAGATCGACCGCCGAGGGGATCACCCGCAGCGCCTGCGGCTGCACCAGCCGGCGCGCGGTGAGCCACTCGCCCTGCGCTTGGCTGACCGCCACCACCGTGTCGAACAAGGCGTAGGCGTTGCGCAACAGGGTGAAGAAGCGCAGCTTCGACGGCACGTTCAGCGCGGTGAAAGCCTCGGTATAGCTGTGCTCGACATGCACCATCGGCAGATGCGCATGCCGGGCCCGCAGCGACACCAGCGCCGGCAGCCGGCGCCAGCTCACCGAGAGGTGCGAGACGATCATGTCGGCCTTCACCGTTGCAATGCCCTTGTTGCGCGGCACGGCGCGGATCTCGTGATGGGCAGACTGCGCCATGAGCGGAGAGTCGTGGATGTGATCCAGCACCCGCATGACCCCGCCGGGGGTGGTGTCATCGACCAGGTGAACGATGTGGGGCAGCTTGGACATCACGAACATCTCCTCGGGAAAACGAACACTCAGGACCGGACGGCGGTCAGGACATTGCGGGCGATCCGCATCGGCGCATCGCCGTAGCGGGCACAGAGCCTTGCGGCGGCGATGGTGGTCAGGCTGCGCACCGGCTCTTCCAGCAGCGGCGCGCGGGATTCGGAGAAGGCGCGCGAGACCAGATCGCAGGCGGTTTGGCCCTCGTTGCTGCTCACCGCGCGGCGGGCGAGGTAGCGCAGCTGGTAGGCGCGGGCCGCCGACTCGTGGCGGGCAAAGAAGGCCGGGTCGGAGGGGCGCAGCTTGGTCACCATGCGCTCCCACGCGGCGAGCTGGGCATCGGTACGGGCCGAGAGGCCGGTGCTGTTGATGCGGTACTCGGTGAGCAGGCCGGGCACGCCCTCCATGCTCCAGTCGGTGGTGAGCGAAAAGCGCAGCCAGCACTCGATGTCCTCGGACTGGCGGAAGGTCTCGTCGAACACCCAGTCGCGCTTGGTCTCGCTGGCCGGGCGCCACGAGATCGCCTCGAGCGCCTCGCGGCGGAACACCGGCA
>NZ_JBYNAH010000053.1:3231-25177 GCF_059781815.1 Salipiger sp.
GTTGCCCACCGGGTTGCGCTTGAACACATGCGCGGTGCTGACATTGCTCAGGCGCGGGCGCATGACGTGGCCGGTGCGCTTGCCGGTCTCGTCGATGAAGGCCGAGCCGGCATAGCTCAGGCCGACATGCGGCGCGGTGGCGAGGTGCAGCACGTGGGCGTCGAGCTTGTCGGACATCCAGCGGTCGTCGGAATCGCAGAACCCGATCAGCGCGCCGCGGGCGGCGGCGATGCCCGTGTTGCGCGCCCCGGCTAGGCCCCGGTTGTGCTGCCGCACAAGGCGCACGCGGCGATCCTGCCTGGCGTGGGCCTCGGCGACGGCGGCCGTGGCATCGGTGGAGCCGTCATCGACCACGATGATTTCGAAATCGCCAAAGCTCTGGGCCGAGAGCGAGCGCAGCGTCTCGGGCAGGGTGGTGGCGGCATTGAACGCAGGGACGACGATGGACGCATAGGGCATCGGACGGCTCCTTATTTCGAAAACAGACTGTGGCGCAGCGGCGCGGGAAGCGCCGGAGCGAGCATCGCGGCAGCCGCGGTGGCCGCGCCCCGATGCAGCGGGAACAGGAAGGCACGCGCGTCGCGGCGCAGGCCCGACAGCGCGAGGCGCAGGGCAAGGCGCGGCTCGCAGCCGACGCGCAGCGCGCGGCGGGCGAGGTAGCGCAGGTGGATCGCCTCGGCGCGGTCGTCGGGCGAGAAGCCGAAGCGGCGCGCGGTCTCGAGCGCCTGCGCGCGCCCCTGCACCATGGCGGAGAGGTCCGAGGACAGACCGCCGGTGCTGGTGCGGTAGCGGATGTGATCCTCGTGCAGGCCGCAGAGATCGTAGCCGCTGCCGACGAGACGGATCAGCCACTCGAGATCCTCGTTGTGGACCATGTCGGAGCGGAAACCGCCGAGCGCGCGGAACACGTCGGTGCGGACCGAGAGGTTCGACATGGTGCAGACCGGGTTCTCCCCCATCAGCATCGGCACCGTCACCCGGCCATCGGGCACGGTCGAGCGGGCGCCGACGCGGGCCGGGTCGCTCTCGAAAAAGCCGATGCGGCCGAAGACTGCGTCGGCCTCGCCCATCAGCAGCGAGCTCACGACCGAGGAAAGCTTGCCCGGCAGCCAGATGTCGTCGGCGTCGCAGAAGGCGATGAAGGCGCCCTTGGCGAGGTCCATTGCGCCGTGGTTGCGCGCATCGCTCGGGCCCTTGCCCGGGTTGCGCACCACCGTGAGGCGCGGCTCGTCTGCGGCGAGCGCCTGCGCCACGGCAAGCGTGTCGTCCTGCGAGCCGTCCTCGACGATGATCGCCTGCCAGTCGGTCCAGCTCTGGCCGATCAGGCTCTCGACCGTGGCGGCAAGGGTCTTGGCTGCGTTGTAGGCGGGGATGACGATGGTAATCAGGGACATACGCTTACACTTTCACGAGAGACTTCACGAGGAACGGACCAAAGGCGAAACGAAGGGCGGGCAGCGAGACGGCGAGCATGGTGAGGCTGGCGGTGACCAGGTAGCCCCATGCGATGGTCTCGAGGCCGTAGGGTGCGGTGAGGGCGATATTGGCCATCAGCGCGGCGGTGAGGATCACGGTGGCGAGCAATTCCTGCTGCGGGCGGCCCTCGGCGCGCATCCAACCGGCGGCTGCGGTCCAGAGCATGGTGGGGATCGCGGCAAGGCAGAGGATCGAGACCACGCCGCTCAGATCGGCCCAGTCAGCGCCAAGCAGCAACGGCACGTACCAGGGTGCCAGCAGCGCCTGCAGCACCACCGCCGGACCCACGAGGCCGAGCGAGACGCCGAGCCCCTGACGCAGCGCCGCCGAGCGGTCGCTGCTGCCGCAGAGGTGCGGGAAGAGCACGGCGGCAAAGGCGGTCGAGAACGAGGTGGCGAGGCTGAGGCCGGCGTTGAAGGCCATGAAGTACATGCCGAGCGCTGCGGGGCCGAGCAGGGCTCCGACGATCAGCTTGTCGGCCTGCATCCGCGCCGCCTTGACGATCTCGACGCCAAGCACGGCCCAGCCGAAGCTCAGGAAGGGGCGGACCGGCGCCTTGCCGGCGGCCTTGTCGGCTTTCCACGGGTGCAGGGCGCGCATCGAAATGAGCCAGAACGGCGCGGTCAGCAGGCGCGGCAGCACCAGCGCCAGTGCGCTCGGCCAGACCAGCGCCAGCAGCACCGACATCAGGTTGGCGAGCACGGCCTGGCCGCCGGCGATGGCGGCGGTCTGCTTGAGCTTGCCGGCGCGCAGGGCGAGCCCGGTCTGCACCAGCCCGCCGGGCATGAAGAGATATTCCCCGGCCAGAACGAGGATCATCAGCGCCAGCGGCGCGTTGCCGGTCAGCGCCCAGACGCCGGCGGCGATGGCGCTCTGCGCGGTGACAAGGCCGAGGCACCAGATCCAGTTGAGGCTGTGGGCGCGGTTGCAGGTCGCGGAAAGCTCGCTGTCCGACGCGGCGATGATGCGTTGCCCGACACCGTTCTCTGTGAGTGATTTCAGCAGGTCCCCGGTGGCCAGCGCCGCCGCCGCGACGCCGATCTCGGTGGCGTCGAGGGTGCGCGCAACCGCGATGACAACCCCGAGCCGCGACAGCTTGGTGGCGACTTCGGAAGCGCCATAAGCGAGCAGGTGGCTCATCAGAGGGGTTGCGGGGTTGGACACGGTCGGGTTCTCCTAAGGTTGGAGTAACCATAAATTGCGGGGCCGATCGTGTCCTGCGCCCGGGGGGAGAGCCGGGCAACTCATGAGAGAGTAATCCTACCCTTGAGGATAGGTAGGCACTGCACATGAGAGAATTTTCTGTCATGCTGGTGACAGATAAGAAGAAAAAGCAGATCACGTGAGGGTTGCATGTCGAGCGCAAGCCGCAAAACCTTGAGCCTTTGTCTCGGGCTTGGCCTGGTGGCCGGCTGCGGCCCTGCGCCGTCGCCGAAGAACCTCGGGCCGATCGACGATGGCGGCGGATATCAGGCCCAGTATCGCGACCCGCCCCTGAATTTCGCCGAGGATCCGATCCTGCAGTCAGAGCGGCTCAACGCCGCGCGCTGCAAGCCGCTGGCCGGCGGGACCGGGAGCGGTGACGGCAAGACCGGCGGGCTGGCGCATCACGCGCTGCGCGGTGAGCGGTTGTCGCGCAACGATCTCGTCGACATCCGGGTCGCCGATGACGAGACCTTCGTCGGCAATTACGTGGTCTCGCGCGATGGAACGCTGAAGTTGCCCTTCCTGCCGCCGATCCGTGCCGAGGGGCGCAGCACCGGCCAGATCGAGGCCGACCTGATCGCCGCCCTGCTGAACGACGAGTTCTACGACGAGGCACCGCGTGTCTCGGTGCGAGTGGCGGATTTCGCCGGCGTCTCGGTGGCGGTCTCGGGCGCGGTGTTCGAGCCCCACGCGGCCGAGATCGGCCGGGTCTCGGGCGACGATCTCGACATCGCGCGGCAGACCGCTCTGGGCGCCTCGACCGAAGCGCGCAACCTCTCGGCCGCGATCCGCGCCGCCGGCGGCATCCGCCCCGACGCCGATATCTCGGCGGTCGAGCTCTACCGGGGCGGCCAGCGCTATGTGCTGGACATGCGCGGCGTCTTCGAGGGGCGCAACGCGGTCGACGTGATGCTGATCACCGGGGACGAGGTGGTGGTGCCGTCGCGCCAGTGCTTCCAGGAAGACCTGATGCGCCCGAGCCCGATCTCGCCGCCGGGCGTATCGATGTTCCTGTCGAACCTCACCGTGCCGGCCACCGGCAACGCGCCCTCGGCGATCGGGCGCGAGGTGCGGCAGGTGCCCTATGGCACGCGCATGATGCAGGCGGTGATCGACACCAACTGCGTTGGCGGCGCGCGCGCGACGAGCGCGCATCGCTCCGCGATCCTGGTGACCCGCGATCCGACCACGCAGGTCTCGACAGTGATCGAGCGCAGCATCGAGAACCAGCTGCGCCGCCCGGATCGCGACGATTACGATCCCTACCTGCTGCCCGGCGACGGCATCGCCTGCTACGACAGCAGCGTCACCAACCTGACGCAGGCGCTGCTGGCGGTCGGTGTGGCAAAGGCGGTGCTGCCCTGAGCCGCGCGAGGCCTAGCCGACGAGGCTGGGCTCCGGCGCCGCTTTCCAGGCCGCCTGCGCCTCGCTGATGGCAACCACGAGATCCTCGCGGTCGCCGGCCTCGGCGGCCTGTTCCACCAGCAGCAGCGCCTCGCGCACGCCGGGCTGCCCGAAGGCGGCGGCGCTGCCGGCGATCTGGTGGGCACGGTCGGCGATGGCGTCGTTGTCCTCGGGCAGCTCGGCCAGCCATTCGAAGAGCGATGCGGTCTCGGTCATATAGCGGTTGCGCAGCTTTTCCATCGGGCTTTCCTTCTTTTCCACCAAGAGGGGCGTCGAACCGTCGAGCTTCACCCTGCGTTCCCGGCCGGCGCAGAAGCGGATGATGATCTGGGCCAGCTCCGAGCGCTGCAGCGGCTTGCCGAGGAAATCCGACATGCCGGCGGCAGCGAAGCGATCCTTGGCCTCGGGCAGCACGTTGGCCGAGAAGGCCACGATGGGGGCATCCCAGTTCGGGCCCTCGCCCTCGCGGATCTTCTGGGTCGCCGTGAGGCCGTCCATCACCGGCATGCGAATGTCCATCAGCACGAGGTCGAACGGGCGCTTGCCGGCGATCTCCACCGCCTCCTGCCCGTTGCGGGCCTCGGTGACGTGGTGGCCCATGCCGACGAGCACCTCGTAGGCGAGCTGCATGTTGATGTCGTTGTCCTCGACCAGCAGGATCTCGAGATCCGTCGGTGCTTCGCTCTCGGGGCCGGCGCCGCTTTCCTCGACCGGGCTCTCGACCGGCAGGACCGGGATGCGCAGCCAGAAGGTGCTGCCCTCGCCGAGCGTGCTCTCGACGCCGATCTCGCCATCCATGGCCTGCACGAAGCGGCGCACGATGCCGAGCCCGAGTCCGGTGCCGCCGACGCTGTCGCTGACCTGATGCGAGACGGTCTGGAAATCCTCGAAGATCCGCGCCAGATCGCTTTCGGCGATGCCGCTGCCGGTGTCGCTGACCCGGATCTCGATCTTCGCCGGCTCGCCCCGTTCGATGACCTCGGCCTCGATGGTGATGCGCCCCTCGCGGGTAAACTTGATGGCGTTGCCGACGAGGTTGAGCAGGATCTGCTGCAGCCGCGAGCTGTCGACCTCGACCCACTCCTCTGGCGCGCCGATCCATCCCCATTGCAGGGCGTTGCCGTGCGCGTGGGCGGCGCTGGTCTGCGAATCCACGATGTCCTGCAGCAGGTGACCCAGATGGGTGACATCCTCCTGCGACTTGTCGGCCCCGGATTCGAAGCGCGCCACGTCGAGCACCGCATCCACGTGCCGCATCAGAAGCTCGCCCGAGATCTTCATGTTGCGCATATAGCGCGACTGGTTGCTGCTGAGCTTGGTGTCTTCCATCAGCGACAGGTTGCCGAGGATGCCGTTCAGCGGCGTGCGGATCTCATGCGTCATCATGGCGAGGAACTCGGCCTTGGCCTGTTCGCCGGCCAGCGCCTTATCGCGGGCCATCACCAGCTCGTTCTCGGCCGCGACGCGATGCGAGATGTCGCGCAGGAAGGCCACCATAAGCTGCTCTTCGCCGGCATGGGCGGTCTCGATCGCCAGTTCGATCGGGAAGGTCTCGCCATTGCAGCGCATCGCCTCGAGCTTGATCCGGCCCTGGCCGATCACCCGGTGGTCGCCATCCGCGGCATAGCGGGCCATGCCGGCTTCGTGCGCGTCGCGCAGGTGCTCGGGCACCATGATCTCGCCGACGCGCTTTCCGCGCACATCCTTCAGCCGGCAGCCGAAAATCCGCTCGGCCGCCGGGTTGAAGTTCTGGATGCGTCCCCTGGTGTCGGTGACCACGACCGCGTCGAGCGAGGTGTCGAGAATGGTGTTCAGGCGGGCATAGGCGATGGCCAGTTCCTTGCCGCGCTTCTCGGTCTGCTGGGCCGTGCGGCGGGCGTGGAGCAGCAGAACCGCGAGCGCGAGCAGCAGCAGGCCTGTGAGCAGCGCGAGGCGCAGCAGGGTCACCGCGACCGAGGTGCGCAGGGCATCGGATTCGAGCGCGAAATGCTGCAGGCCGGTGGTGGCGATCTTGCGCACGAGGATGCGCATCTCGTCGGCCTGCGCCGCAAGCTCGTCGAGCCCGGCGCGGAGATCCTCGCGCGGGCCGTCGATCAGCGGGATCATCGCGTTGAGCCGGTCGCGCACCTCGGTCAGCGGGGCGTCGAAGGCAGGATCTTCGCGCAGCGAGGAATAAAGCGAGCCGTTCGCCAGCGTCGAGGTGCGGCTGTAGAACACGTCGAACTCGACCACCACGCTGCTCAGCGGGGTTTCGGGCGCCGTACGCGCCCAGTTCACCGCGTTGCGGAATTCGAGAAATTCGACCTCGGCCTGCGACAGCGTCCAGTGGACGTTGTCCGAGCTGGCCGAGCTAAGAAACCGGAGTTCCTTAACGACTTCTCTTACGAGTACGGCAATGGCCAGCAGACACAAAAGGGCGAGTACCGTCAAAACGGCTCGCCCCGTGCGCCGGAAACCCGTTGCTAGCGTCATTCAGCCTCCAAAGGCAGGGGTTGAGTGGACCCCTACTTTATCGCCATACGGTCGAGTTGCCAGATGCTCCGTGAGTAGATCACCTCGGTCCGGTACTCGGCATTCGACGAGTACGGATAAATCAGCCACAGCGGGCCTTTGTCGCGGCGCGACATCAGCTCGCCATCCATTTCATAGGCCACGATGGGCCCGCCTTCGACGGCATCGCTGACCGGGATCACGACGGTATAGTCGTTGATCGCGGTGGCATCGATGTCCGACCCGGTGGCACCGATATGATCGAGCAGCGTCTTGAGCTCGACACCGGTGAACGTAATTGTTCCCGGGGTCCAGATCGTTTCGGTGGTGACGTCGGTGGCACCAAGGGCACGCAGCATGTCGAGATCGAACTCTGCCGTGCCATCGCCGTTGGTGTTCTCGATCTCGCCACTGATGGTCAGCAGCACCGTCCCCGTCGGTTCCTCGAGTTCTGCCGCGGCGACAGAGGTGGCGCCGATCAGCAGCAGCATACCGGCCGCCTGGGCAAAACGTTCCGTGAGTGTGTACATGGGACCAACCTTGATTCCGATTTGGGGAGAATCCTGCCACCAGGCAGGGATTTTTTCATATGGGGATCAGGACAGTGACCCTATCCGAAAGGATAGGTCAGGCGCCTTTTTCCTAGTCAGCAGCGAAACTTCGCTCAATACGCGCCGCGGCCGGAGAACACCGCCTGTGCGGTCAGACCAAGCAGAAGCAGGTCGAGCAGGAGGCTGCGGGAGCGCACATAGGCGATGTCCATGTCGACCATCTTGTCGAAGCCGATATCGGCGCGGCCCGAGACCTGCCAGAGGCCGGTGATGCCGGGGCGGGCGTCGAGGCGCTCGAGCGCGTGGGCCGGATAGGCCGCGACCTCGGTAGGCAGCGCCGGGCGCGGTCCGACCAGCGACATGTGGCCGAAGAGCACGTTGAAGATCTGCGGCAGCTCGTCGATCGAGTAGCGGCGCAGCACCCGGCCGACGCGGGTGACGCGGGGATCGGTGCGCGACTTGAAACAGATGCCCTCGCGGTCCGAGCTGGCGCGGATCTCGGCCAACCGCTCGGCGGCGTCGGTATGCATGGTGCGGAACTTGAAGATGGTGAAGGGCGTGCCGTTGCGCCCGACGCGGGTCTGCCGGAACAGCACCGGACCGCGGCTATCGAGGCGGATCATCGCCGCCACGAGCAGCAACAGGGGGGCAAGGATCAGCGTGAGCGCAAGGCTTCCGGCAAAATCGAGCGCCCGCTTGGCGATGGCCTCGCGCCCGGCAAGGCGCAGGGCGTGGCCGGCAGCGCGCGCCAGGAAGGTGGCGTTGCCCACAAGGTAGCGCCCGGCCATACGGCGCGGCTCCATCGCCAGCCGCCAGGCCCATTCCAGCCGCGCCTTGCGCACCGGCTCCGGCGCGCGCTCAACATTGCCGGCAAGGAAATCGAACAGCGCTCCGACGCCAAGCACGAGGCCGGGGGCAAGCTCCGAGAGATGACGGTCGATCCACAGCTCCTGCTGCGGCACACCCATGGCGACAAGCAGGATGTCGGCGCCCGAGGCGTTGATCTCGTGGATCGCCGCTTCGGCATTGGCGGCCCCGGCATAGCCGTCGCGGGTGCCGGCGATGCGCAGACCGGGGATCGTGGTGGCAAGCTTGCGGGCGGCGGCCTCGGCGGTGCCGGGCGTCGCGCCGAACAGGAAGACCGAGAGGCCGCGACGGGCGGCAGCCTTCAGCAGCGCCGGGGTGAAATCGGTGCCATTGAGATTTTCGGTCAGCGTCGTGCCGGTCATCCGGGCGGCGAGCTCGACGCCGATGCCGTCGGGCAGCACGGCCCCGGCGCGGGCCAGCGCCGCGGCATAGTGCGGATTGCGGGCGCGGATGTTGGCGCAATGGGCGTTGAGGAAGAAGACCGTGCGCGCCGAGCCACCAAGCAGCGCCTCGACGCAGTCATTGGTTGTGGCGTCGACCACCGGCAGACCAAGCACGCGCTTCGTGGGCAGAACGCGGGTCGCGGCGGCGAGCGGACGGGTGAAAGCGGCGGGCGGCATCATCTTCATGGCGGGGTCTCCTCCTGGCTGAGTGGCCCCTCATCCATCGCTTAAAGATAGCGTTAACCTCAATTTCCCAGCCGGCGAGGAGAGCGGCGCGGACGGCGCGTTTCCTCGCCGGACGCAGCGTCAACGGCGCGTTCATCCCCACGCCCTATCCGGCGGGATAGACGCTCTATGCGGGCGTTTGCGGGCGCGACCTATACCTGTGGGTAGGATGCCTATTCCGCTTTGCCGTGAGCGTTCGCAGAATTGCCTTAACGGGGTGCAGGCACTCGTGTAGCGTGTAGATCCGAAAGCAAGATCTTACGGTGCCACGATATGCGCGTTCTCATCGCTGACGACCACGACCTGCTGCGCGACACGCTGATCGCCTTTCTCGACGACGAAGACGGAATCGAGACCGGCAGCGCGTCGAGCTTTGCCGAGGCGCTGCAGCGCATGAAGGATGACGCGGCGTATGATCTCGTCCTGCTCGACTACAAGATGCCGGGCATGAACGGGCTCGAGGGCCTCAAGGAGGCGCTCGCCATCGAGGGCGCCCGGCACGTGGCGCTGATCTCGGGCGAGGCCAGCCGCGAGGTCGCCGAGGAAGCGCTCGAACTGGGAGCCGCAGGCTTCGTGCCCAAGACGCTGCCGGCCAAGTCCCTTGTCAACGCGGTGCGATTCATGGCCATGGGCGAGCAATACGCCCCCATCGCCTTCATGACCGCCGCCGAGGAGGTCGAAGAGCACCCGCTGGCCAAGACCCTCACCAAGCGCGAGATGGAAGTGCTGAAAGGTCTGACCGAGGGCAAGTCCAACAAGGAGATCGCCCGCGATCTCGAGATCACCGAGCCGACGATCAAGCTTCACGTGAAGACGCTGTATCGCAAGCTCGACGTGAACAACCGCACGCAAGCGGCCATCGTGGCGCGCGACGCCGGGATCTTCTGATCCGGTCACGCCACGGCCTCGCCGAAGGGATAGGTCGGCGGCACATCCGCCACCCGCGCCCCTCCGCCCGCGCAGCGGCTTTCATACACGCATAAGGTTAATGTCATGGGCAACGGAGATATGCCCATGACCCTTGCCGATCAGACCCTGACCGACGACCAGACCGCCGCGCCCGCCCGCCGCCGTTTCCGGCTGTGGCCGCGCAGGATCAGCTTTCGCCGCCTGCTCATGGGCGGCTCGTCTCTCGATCTCAGCCGCCTGCCCCGCTACCTCTGGATCTTCGCGCTGGGTGCCGCGGCGATCTGGGCGCCGATCACCGGCTATCTCAAGACCGCGCCGCTGAAATATTCCAGCCATATGTCGCTGATCCTGCCCGGCTCCGGCGCGTCGGCCTCGGTCAACCTCGCCGAGATCGGGCAGGCGTCGAGCTATTCCAACTCGGCCTTCTCGAGCAATTCCGTCAGCCCGACCGAGACCTACAAGCGCCTGCTCGCCGCCGACCGGGTGCTGCGCGATGCCGCCGGGCGGCTGGGCACCGACAAGGCCGGGTTCGGCGAGCCGCGGGTGCGGCTGGTCGACCAGACCGCCTTCATCCATATCGAGATGGTCGGCCCAAGCGCCGAGGCGGCACGCGACCGCAACGGCGCGCTGCTGGCCGCCTTCTTCGACGAGATCGACCGCCTGCGCGGCGACGAGCAGGACAGCCGCCAGACCGGCGGGCTGGCCGCGATCCGCGAGTATCAGGACAGCGTCGCCGCCACCCGCGAGGATATCGCCCGGCTGCAGGCCGAGAGCGGGCTTCACTCCGCCGAGCAATACAAGCGCCAGCTCGACGAGCTCGACGATCTGCGCATGCAGCTCGAGACCCTGAGCGCCGAGCACCGCAACAAGCTCGCCGCCGTGGCGCGGCTCGAAGGGCAGCTCGGCACCGATGCGGCGCAGGCGGCGATCATCCTGCGTCTCAACGGCGATGCCGACTACCTCGCGCTTCTCGAGACCATGTCCGAGGCCTCAACCGAGCTGGCCAGCGCCCGCGCCCGCTATGGCCGTCAGCACCCGGAGGTGGTCAAGGCCGCGACCGCCTACGAGGCCGCCAGCGCCGAGGCGCAGGCCCGCGCTCAGGCGCTCACCGGGGGCACTGGCCAGCTCGAGCGCGCCATCGACGGCGGCCGGGCGACGCTGCTGACCGAGCTGGTGCGGCAGGAATCCGAACGCACCGGGCTTGCTGCGCAGGTCGAGGGGCTGACCGCCCACATCGAGGCCGAGAGCACCCGGCTCGGCGCGCTGGCCCCGCTCGCCGCGCGGCTCGAGGATCTGCAGCGCGATTTCAGCGTCGCCGAGGCGGTGTTTGCCTCCGCCATCGCGCGCACCCAGTCGAGCAAGACCGACATCTATGCCTCTTACCCGCTGGTGCAGGTGCTCGAAGACCCCTCGCTGCCCGACGCGCCGAGTTCGCCCAAGCGCAAGCTCGCCGTGGTCGCTGGGGCGGCGGCGACCTTCCTGCTGCTGTTCTCGCTGAGCCTCGCGTGGATCCGTCTGGCGCTGATCCAGCGGCTGCTCTTCACCAAGGCCGAGCGCAAGTGATCGCGCCCCGGAACCCCGCCGAGGGCATGGTCTGGTCCACCATCGTCTGGACCTGGCCGCTCTACGGCATCGGCGCTCTCTATGTGGTCGGGCCGGTGCTGGCGTGGCTGCTGGCGATGCTGGCGGTGCTGGCGCTCTATCTCGGCCCGGCGATCCGCAGCGATCTGCGCGCCACGGGGCCGGTGCCGCCGGTGGTCTGGGGCTGGATCCTTGGCATGCTGGTGATGCTGGTGGCGCTCTGGGTCGGGCATCTCGACTGGGGTCTGGGGCTCAAGAAGACCATCAAGTCCTCGATCGGCTGGGCCAAGGGCTGGGCGCTTCTGGCGCTTTTCCCGCTCGCCGGCGCGGTGCTTCCGATCCGGCGCGAGATCCTGATCCGGGCGCAATGCCGGCTGGGTTTTTACACGCTCTGTCTCGCCCCGATCCTTCTGATCGCGCCGACGCTGGGTCTGCCCGAACGCATCTTCACCTCGCCGCTCAAGGCCATTGGCGGGCCAGGGCCGGAATATTTCTCGGTCTATCTCTTCACCTTCGATCCCGCCTCCTGGACGCCGCGCTGGCAGTTTTTCGCGCCGTGGTCGCCCTTCGCGGCGCTGCTCGGCGTGACCACCGTGCTCTTCGCGCTTGAGGAGAAGGAGAAGAAATGGCGCGCGGCGGGCATCGGCGCAGGCGTGCTGATGATCCTCGCCTCGAAGTCGCGCATGGGGCTCGTCGGGCTCGTCGCCTGCAGCATCGGGCCACGGATGATGCCGCTGATCCTCAAGGGCTGGGCCTGGGGTGCCTTTGCCGGGCTGACCGCCTCGATGGCCATCGTCGGCCCATGGCTACTGCGCGCCATCGACAGCGGTGTCTCGGCCTTCAAGGGCGCGCGGGCCGACAGCACGCGCGTGCGCGAGACGCTGCAGCGCATCGCGCGCGAGCGCTGGCAGGAAGAGGCGGTGTGGTTCGGTCACGGCACCGTGCATCCGGGGCCGCACGTCGTCGAGTACATGCCCATCGGCAGCCACCACACCTGGTTCGGGCTGCTTTTCGTGAAGGGGCTGACGGGGTTGCTGGCTTTTGCCGTACCGCTGATCTGGCAGATCTGGATCGCGCTGAAGGATGCCGCCCTTGGCCCGCGCGGGCGGCTTCCCCTCGGGATTTGCATGGTGCTTGTGCTGCTGTCGTTCGGCGAGAATATCGAGATCGAGGCTTATCTGCTGTGGCCGGCACTGGTTGTCCTGGGCCTCCATGCCCGCGAGGTCGCTGATGCGCGGGCCGAGCACAAGGCGTATGACCCTCGCTTGGCCGTGTCTTGAGGAGTGTCATCTGCAAGCGAGGATCGGACGCCGCGGATCTGGTCGGCGTGGCGCATCGCGCATCCCCGATAGTAAGGACACCGGCTTCGGCGCATGAGTCTGAGAAGGCGCCTGATTCAGCCCAAAGTGACGCTACGGAAACACCCTATGATTGTTTCGATTCGAGCCACTCACCGATGCGTTGCGCCCGTCCAATATGCAAGCAATATCAAATGCTCAAAATGTGCCATCCACGCAACATACGACCATTTGACAGCGGTATCTGAAGACCGCTTTGGCTCCTCGCTCTACAAACGAGACCCCAGCTTTGTTACCAATGGGAAAACAATAACAGAGCAGGCACAGGCAAGATGGGAACGGGCATCAAGGGCACGTTCGTCATTTCCTGGTCACAAACGCTTATAGACGGTTTCGAGTCCGCCAGTTTTTCGTCGCTCCGCGTTGGGGCGGCCTGGGCATGGGAAGGCGAGGCCGTTCGGGTGGATGGGCCTTCGGGGCTCCTCGAGCTTGATCGTGCGGACGGCGTAGCCGACATCCGCCGGCGGGCGGCGCAGATGGTGCGCCGGCTTGTGGGGGCCGCGGTGACGAACAGCAGCCGACTCGACGATGTCGAGGTCGGTCATCCTCTTTGCGAGAGCAGTTTCGTCGTCACAGACGGCGCACAGACCTATACCGTCACGCTCATCCAGGTGGATGGCGCGGCGCGACCGCTGCTGATGTTCCTCAACGAGATACCGCCGCGCGGTGTCGATCTGTGGATCGTGCACGCGTCGCTGGGGCCACTGGCGAAGCACGAGGGCGCCGAGCAATCGGGCGGGGTGATCTGCTTCACTCCGGGCACCCGCATCCAGACGCCGACCGGCTCGATCCTGGTTCAGGATCTGCGCGAGGGCGACCTGATCCAGACCAAGGACAATGGCCCGCAGGAAGTGCAGTGGGTCGGCAGCCGGCGGATGACCGGCGCGCGGCTCTTCGCCATGCCCAAGCTGCGCCCGGTGCGGATCCGCGCCGGCGCCTTCGGCATCGAGCGCCCCGATGAAGAATTCCTCGTCTCGCCCGAGCACCGAATGCTGGTGACAGGCCCGATCGCCCGGGCGCTGTTCAATACCGATGAGGTGCTGGTGCGGGCCTCGGATCTGGTGAACGGGCGCACCGTGGTGCGCGACCTGTCGGTGCGAGAGGTGACCTACGTGCACCTGCTGCTGCCGCGTCACGAGGTGCTGTTTGCCAATGGCGTTGAGACCGAGAGCTTCCACCCCTCGAACACCGCCCTGTCGACCCTGCGCGACGAGGACAGGGCACGCCTGCTGGCGATGATCCCGGGGATCGACCACAGCCCGCAGAGCTACGGCAGCTTCGCCCGTCGCAACCTGTCGGAATCCGAGGCGGCGATCCTGATGCACGAGGCGGCCTGAGGCAGCGAGCAAGCGTTTCAACACCCTTCTTACAGGGGCGGTGCATCAGGTGTCATGCCGATGAATGCGCCGCCCTGACCGGGCGACCGCTGCGCCTCAGTCGCGGAGCTCGTCCGGGGCCACGCCCCAGAGCGCGGTTTTCGGTGCCCAGCCGTCATAGCCACCGGCCGACAGCTCGCACCACGCGGTGTCGCATTTGCCGAGCTTTGCGACCACGCCAAGCGCCAGCTTGGCGTTGACCGGAGCGTCGGCATCGGGGCGGCTGTGCAGCTCGAGCATGTCCTGCTGGACCAGCACGGTACGCACGCCCGAGAGCAGCGAGTAATGCACCCAGCCGCCGGCACCGTCGGCATCGCGCACCCGGCGCCAGTGGCCATATTCGGCGGTGATCTCGAGCGGCATGTCGCGGCGGGTGTAGATCCAGTCGATGCGGTGGGCGAGCGAGGGTCCGCGCCGCACATTGCCCTCCGAGGCCTTCATCGACACGTAGCGCGGCAAGGGCAGATTGGTGACGGGGCCACGCTCGTCGGTGGCGGCGGAGACGGTACCGGTCACCAGGGCGGCCATCAGCCCCACGATCAAAGCGGCTTTGCGCATTTCACTGTCCTGCCCGAGTTTTTAAGGCGGGGTTCTTGTGCCCCGCACGCTCATGGGACACTGTGCCATCGGAGACGAGCTGTGGAAAGGGAGGGGAGGCGCGCCATGCCTCAGAAACGCCTGAGTGTTGTCGTGACGCGACGCTTGCCCGAAGCGGTCGAGACGCGTCTGAGCGAGCTGTTCAACGTCACCCTTCGTGAAAGCGACACGCCGATGTCCCGTGCCGAGCTGGCCGAGGCCATGGCCGAATGCGACGTGCTGGTGCCGACCATCACCGACCCGATCGATGCCGGGCTCATCGGCCAGGCCGGCGAGCGCCTGAAGCTGATCGCGAATTACGGTGCCGGGGTCGATCACATTGATGTCGAGACCGCCCGCCGCCGCGGCATCCTGGTGTCGAACACCCCCGGCGTGATGACTGACGACACCGCAGACATGGTCATGGGGCTGATGCTTGCGGTGACCCGGCGCATGCAGGAGGGGCTTGCGGTCATGCAGGCCGGCACCTGGGAGGGCTGGGCCCCCAACGCGTTCCTTGGCACAAGGCTCGGCGGCAAGCGCCTCGGGATCCTAGGCATGGGCCGCATCGGTCAGGCGGTGGCCAAGCGGGCGCAGGCCTTCGGGATGCAGATCCACTACCACAACCGCCGGCGCCTGCGCCCCGAAACCGAGGACGCTTTCGAGGCGACCTACTGGGAGAGCCTCGACCAGATGGTCGCACGGATGGACGTGATCTCGGTGAACTGTCCGCACACGCCCTCGACCTTTCACCTGCTCAACGCGCGCCGGCTGAAGCTGATGAAGCCCACTGCGGTGATCGTGAACACCTCGCGCGGCGAGGTCATCGACGAAAGCGCCCTGACCCGGATGCTCAAGTCGGGCGATCTCGCCGGCGCCGGCCTCGACGTCTACCAGCACGGCATCAAGGGCAATCCCGAGCTCGTCAACATGCCCAACGTGGTGATGCTGCCGCATATGGGTTCGGCCACCATCGAGGGCCGCATCGAGATGGGCGAGAAGGTGCTGCTCAACGTCAAGACCTTCGCCGATGGCCACCGGCCGCCGGATCAGGTCGTGCCGGCGATGCAATAACCGCAAATGGCACGCCCTTCCGGCTTGCACCGGAAGGGCGGTTCCATTCGCTGTGGCATTGCGAGCCGGGCGCAGCATCGCTCGGAGGCCCAGCGCCCTGCCCCGCGGCTCGCCGCCCTGCAGGCCGGAGGGCGCTCAGCCGTAGACGGCTTCCTTGCCGAAATGCTTGGTCAGCATGTAATACACCACGGCACGGTACTTGTTGCGCTCGGAGCGGCCATAGGTCTCGACCACGGCATTGATCGCGTCCATCAGCTCGGGGCCATCCGACAGGCCGAGCTTCTTGATCAGGAAGTTCTCCTTGACCGTTTCCAGCTCGCCCGGCTGGCTCGAGGCGACGGTCGATGCGTCGTCGTTGTAGATCGCCGGCCCGCAGCCGATGGTCACCTTGGTCAGCAGCTCCATGTCCGGCTCCATCCCGCACTTGCTGCGCAGGTCCTCGGCGTATTTCTCGATCAGCTCGTCTCTCTTGCCCATCGTCGTTCTCCCATTATTCGCGGACACGGCCGCCCCCAGTCGCCGCAGACGTTTTCGCTGCGATCGCGGTCAGCTTACCCCTATCGCTCCTGATAAAAAGGACTTTTTCGCCGCGCCTTTCGGCTCCAAGCGGCCGCAAGGCGGTTCGCGAATGACAATTCTGGGTTGTTCAGAAAAATCTTCGTGACTCGGAGGCGGATTGTCGCAGAGCATTGATTCATTCAAGGCGCACCAAGCCGCGCCGACCCAATCATAACAACAACGGGGATAGTTCAGATGACTTCAGAGACATTCGTCGTCGCCTTCGAGGGCGATCCCGACGATCCCGGGGTGCTCGATTATGCAATGGCCCGCGCCAAGGCAGAGGATGCGAAGCTGCTTCTCGTCCACGTGCTCGAATGGTCGCCCTACTCGTTCCTCACGCCGCAGGAACTCGAGGAACGCCATGGCCGCCGCAAGCAGGAGCTGGCCCGCGCCAACGAGGTCGTCATGGCCCCGGCGCTGCGCAAGTGTCAGGCTGCCGGCATCGAGGCGGATGGCATCATCCGCTACGGGCAGGTTGTCGAGCTGATCGTCGAAGAGACCAAGAAGGCCGGCGCCACGGTGATCTTCGTCGGGCGCTCCGGCTCGCAATCCATGGCCGCGCGGGTCTTCGGCTCGGTGCCGATCGGGCTTGCACAGGTCGCCCCCGTCCCCACCGTCATCGTGCCCTGAGCGAAGGAACGTTTCCCATGTTCGACAGAAAGACATTTCCTCTCGCCGCCGCCTTCGCCCTCTCGGGCGCGACCGCGCAGGCGCAATCCATCGACGAGACCATCAACAGCGTCATCGGCGCCGCCACCGGCCCCTTCGTGAGCTTCATCTTCTCGCCCTTCCCCGGCACATCCTTCCCGTGGATCGTGCTCTGGCTGGTGGTCGCTGCGACGATCTTCACGCTCTACTTCGCCTTCGTGCAGTTCCGGTCCTTCCCGCATTCCATCGCGCTGGTCTCGGGCAAGTATTCCGATCCCAATGACGCCGGCGAGGTCAGCCACTTCCAGGCGCTGGCCACGGCGCTTTCGGGCACCGTCGGCCTCGGCAACATCGCGGGCGTCGCGGTGGCCGTCTCGATCGGCGGGCCCGGCGCCACGTTCTGGATGATTCTCGCCGGCCTCATGGGCATGGCGTCGAAATTCACCGAGTGCACGCTCGGGGTGAAGTACCGCAACGAGTTCCCCGACGGCCACGTTTCGGGCGGGCCGATGTACTACCTGTCCAAGGGCATGGCCGAGCGCGGCTTTGCCGGCCTCGGCAAGGTTCTGGCGATCATCTTCTCTATCTTCTGCGTCTTCGGGGCGCTTGGCGGCGGCAACATGTTCCAGGCCAACCAGGCGCATGCGCAGATCGTCAACATCGTCGGCGACTATCCCGGCTGGATCACCGGCGTGGTCTTTGCCGCCATCGTCTTTGCGGTGATCGTCGGTGGCCTCAAGTCCATCGCGCAGGTGACCGAGAAGATCGTGCCCTTCATGGGCGTGCTCTATGTCGGTACGGCGCTCATCGTCATCCTGATCAACTTCGACAAGATCGGCTGGGCCTTCGGGCAGATCTTCGACGGGGCCTTCACCGGCGCCGGCGTCGCAGGCGGTCTCGTGGGGGCGCTGATCCAGGGCTTCAAGCGCGCCGCCTTCTCGAACGAGGCGGGCGTCGGCTCGGCCGCCATCGCCCACTCGGCGGTGAAGACCAAGGAGCCGATCACCGAGGGCTTCGTGTCGCTGCTCGAGCCGTTCATCGACACCGTGGTGATCTGCACCATGACGGCGCTGGTGATCATCATCACCGGGGTGATGCAGATCGACCCCGAGACCGGCAACTACATCTGGAACGCCGAACTTGGCCGGGTCGAGACCGTCGGCGACGTCTCGGGCGTGGCGCTGACCTCGGCCGCCTTCGGCTCGGCGCTGAGTTGGTTCCCCTATCTGCTGGCCATCGCGGTGATCCTCTTCGCCTTCTCGACGATGATCTCGTGGAGCTATTACGGCCTCAAGGCGTGGACCTACATGTTCGGCGAGGGCAAGGCGCAGGAGCTGAGCTTCAAGATCCTGTTCTGCGTCTTCGTGATCATCGGCGCGGCGATGAACCTCGGGCCGGTGATCGACTTCTCCGACGCCTCGATCTTCGCCATGGCGCTGATCAACATCATCGGCCTCTACTTCCTGATGCCGATCGTGAAGGCCGAGCTGAACAGCTACAACGCGCGCCTGAAATCCGGCGAGATCAAGCGCTACGCCTGATCCCGGCACGTCACACTCAAACCACCCAAGAGGCGCTGCGGCGCCTCTTGGCGGTCAGGGGAGAATGACTATGGACTGCACCGATGTGGCCTCGCAATACAGCATGGTGTTCAGCGCCTACGAGAGCTTCAACGGCTATTCGCTGACCCTCAAAGGCTGGTCGGTGACGGTTGCGCTGGCGGGGATGCTGACGGCCTACAGCAATTCGGTCACCCGCAACGGCCGCATCGCGCTGGTGCTCGCCACGCTCAGCACGCTTCCCTTCTGGTGGATCGACGCGCTGTTCAAGTCATGGCAGCAGGGCTACGAGCGCGTACTCGAAAGTCTCGAAAGCGGCTGCGAGGGTCTGCCGCCGGTGATGGGGCTCTGGGCCGACCTGCACGTCTCGAACTGGGACACGCTGATGGCCTCGCTACAAGACTGGCTCGGTCAGCCAGAGGGTATGGGGCCGGTTATGATGATGCTCTATCCCGGCGTCTTCCTGCCGCACGCGCTGATCCTGTTCGCCGGGCTGGTGCTGGCGATCTGGTTCCCGCCACGGGTGGAAAGCGCGCCCGCACCGAGACGCAAGACCCTGCTCTGAGCCGCACGGGAGGCACCGGGGGCGACACAGACGCCGCCCCCGGATCTTTACTTTATTCCGCCGAGAGCAGCTCCGGCACCGACAGCAGGATGAACTCGTTATGCGCGGCCTCGCCCGGCACACGGCCGCCCGAGAAGGGCAGGTTGTTGTCGTTGGCGACGAGGATGTGGGTCTCGTCGACGCGGGCCACGTCCTCGATGGTGAAGAACGGGAAGGTGAAATTGCCTTCCGCGGGCTTCAGACCGTCGAGCGCCACGGCGTCGGGGTCAGCGATGTTCAGCAGGTCGATATGACCGATGCGGCGGACATAGCCATCCTCATCGGCGTCGCTCATGTCGACGAGCACGATGTTCTTCACCTTGGCCGGATTGGGGTAACAGGCCGAGGTGTCGGTCGCTCCTTCGGCGCAGGCCTTGGCGGCATCGCCCTCGCCATTGTCTCGCTCGATGACCAGCGCGCGGGTCTCGTCGATGAAGTTGAAATCACCGATGGCGGTGGCGCCTTCGGCCAGCGCGAACTTCACGCTCTCTCCGGTCCATTCCCCCGCTTTGGGGTCGAACTGGATGACGCGCAGGAACGGGCCCTCGGTCTCGCCGCCCTCGAGCAGGAGCGGCTTTTCCATCATCGCCCAGAGCATGTCGGTGCCCGGCTGCAGGGCCATGCCCTCGTAGCCGCCCGAGCGCTGCACCTGGAAATCAAGGCCGGCGGTAGCGGGAACGTAGACGCTGTAGGTGTCGGGGCCGGTCAGGGTCTTGCCGTCGAACTCGGTGGCGTAGACCTCCTTGACCACACCGTCGAGCGACGCGCGGATGATGTAGGGGCCGAACTCGTCGCCGATGAAGACCTCGTCGCCCAGCACCTGGATCGACTCGAGATCGAAATCGGCGCCGGTCAGGTAGCGGCTCTCGGTCCCCTCGTAGGCGATGCGGAACGGCACCTTGCCGTCGGGATCGCTGAGAAAGATGGTCTCGCGGCGCTCGACGGTGCCGGTGTCGAAATCCGGCGCCATCTTGTGGAAGAACAGCATCGCGTCGGGCGAGTTGCGCTTGTTGCCAAAGCCGTTGTCGGTGAGCGTATACCAGCTGCCATCCTCGGCGCGGGTCATCGCAAAGCCCGACATGCCCTGCACCGGCTGGCCGATGAAGGGCAGCGAGATGCCGGTGTCATGCGCGCCGTAATTCTTGCCGGTGTTGCCCATGACGGTCATCGGCTGGTCGTTGCGGGCGCCCGCGGTGTACTTGCCCGAGATCCACAGATCGCGCGGCGCGTCGGCCGGCGGCTCGACCAGCGACAGCGCCGGCAGGTAGGCATGGCCGGCGAGCGTTGCCGGGAACAGCTCCTCGGCGATGGCGGGGGCGGCCAGCACATTGGCCAGCGCGAGAACGGAAAGCGAAAGGCGCATTCTTCACATCCTTCTGAGTGACTGAATGCGCCCGAGCTACCGTGGCACGGTAACGCTCCCGTGGCTCTCTGGTGTCAGTTTGGTAACGCCGCCGCCGCGTCGCGGGGTCAGCTGGTGAACACCTGCTCCATCTCGTCTTCCGTCATCTCTCCGGCGCCCTTGCCGCCGGCGATCATCTGTGCGGCCAGCGCCGCCATCCGGGCGTTGAGCGTCGCGTCAGCGCCGTGCAGGCGGCCGAGCAGCGCCACCTCGCCGTTGAGGTAATCGGTCTCGACGCTGCCCGCCCCGCGCGCAATGCTCTGCCGGGTCGAACTGCCCGAGCGCGGCGTGCCCTCAATCTCGACGATCTGCATGAACTCCTTGCGCCGTGCGTCGTCCATCCCGACATCGCGCCACGCCACGCCTGCCGCCTTGAACACCGCCGTGGCCTCGTCCTTCAGACGGTTGGTGAAGCGCGGCTTGTCGGCGTCGAGCGGCAGCATGGCGTCGACGATATTGCCGAGGTTCATCAGGAGCTTGCCGTATTTCGACTCCATCACAGCCTCGGAGACGAAGGTGGCGATATTGGCCTTGTCCAAAGCCGCTTTCAGCGCCGCATCCGCATCATCCGAGCCACCCGGGTAGCGCCCGATCTCGAAGAGCCCATAGCAGGGCGCGCCGTGGGTGATGACCTCGCCGGGCTCGAGATAGGTCGCCGGCATCATCACCGTGACGCCGTGCACATTGGGGAAATAGCGCAGTGCCATACGCTCGTTGGCAACGCCGTTCTGGCAGCAAAACAGCGGCTGGTCGGTCATCCCGGCGGCGCGCAGCGCCAGAAGCGCATCCTCGGTGTCCTGCCCCTTCACGCAGAGCAGCACCATGTCATCGGGGCGGAAGTCGATCTCGGAGGGGTGCGCCACGCAGGGGAACGGCACTTCGAGCGTGCCGCGGGCGCTGATCATGCGCAGGCCGTTGTCGCGGATCGCCTCGAGCATCCGACCGCGCGCGATGCCCAGCACCTCGTGCCCCGCCTCGACCAGCGCCGCGCCGACAACGCCCCCGATGGCGCCGACGCCGTGAATGATGATCCGCATGATGCCGTTCCTTCCAGTGATCCGTTGGCCGAGGTCTATCACGCGGGAAAGCGGGGACCAGACAAGAAGACGCCCCGCACGAGGGCGGGGCGTCTCTCCATTCCGGATCGGGCAAGGATGCCCGCCGGATGATCAGTAGCGGTAATGTTCCGGCTTGAACGGGCCTTCCGGGGTCACGCCGATATAGGCGGCCTGCTCGGGCGAGAGCGTGGTCAGCTTGACGCCGATGCGGTCGAGATGCAGGCGCGCGACCTTCTCGTCGAGATGCTTGGGCAGGATGTAGACCTTGTTCTCGTACTGGGCGCCGTTCTTGTAGAGCTCGATCTGCGCCAGCACCTGGTTGGTGAACGAGGCCGACATGACAAAGCTCGGGTGGCCGGTGGCGTTGCCGAGGTTCAGCAGGCGGCCTTCCGAGAGCAGGATGATGCGGGCGCCCGAGGGCATCTCGATCATGTCCACCTGGTCCTTGATGTTGGTCCACTTGTGGTTCTTCAGCGAGGCCACCTGAATCTCGTTGTCGAAGTGGCCGATATTGCCGACGATTGCCATGTCCTTCATCTCGCGCATGTGCTCGATGCGGATCACGTCCTTGTTGCCGG
>NZ_JBYNAH010000054.1:0-24754 GCF_059781815.1 Salipiger sp.
GGGTTCCACATCTCCTCCCACGAGGCGGGGGTCTCTTCGATGTAGTCCTTGTTCCAGGTCAGCGCCTGCGAGACGTACATGAACTTGGTATAGACGTCGTCCTCGCTGCGGAAGCGCGGGTAGAGATCGTTGAGGTTCGGAATGCTCTCGGCGTCGAGCGGCTCGAACAGGCCCTCGGCCTTGGCCTGCGCCGCGCCGACCTCGTCCATCATCACCACGTCGATCTTGGCGTCATCCTTCTGGGCCCGCATCATCGCGACGGTCTGCATGGTCAGGCCGGTGGCGATCTGCACGTCGATATCGGGGTTGGCGGCCTCGAAGGGTTCGATCACGCTCTTGGTCCAGCCATCGCCGAAGGAGCCGCCATAGACGATGACGGTCAGGACTTCCTTGTCCTGCGCGTAAAGCGGCAGCGCGGTAAGGCCGGTGAGCAAAGTGGTGGCGGCAAGCGTCTTCAATTTTGTCATGTGTCTCTATGTCCTGTTGGGTATCCGTGACCCGCCGTCAGGCGACGAGCCTTGCGTCTTCGCTGCGCCAGCCGACCGTTGCGGTGACGCCCTCCGTCAGACCGCCGGTGTCGCTCCGGTCCTGGCGGTGGACGAGAAGGGTTTCGCCCGAGGGGAGCCGGACGAGGTATTCCATCAGCCCGCCAAGCTTCACCGCGCGCTCGATGCGGCCGGTGGTGACGTGCGGGGTATCGAGCGGGGCGCCCTCGGGCGAGATGTGCAGCTTTTCGGGCCGCAGCAGCAGCGCCGGCGCGGTGCCCGCCACTGGCGCCAGCGCGCCGACCTCCAGCGTCAGGCCTTCAACGGTGCGGAACTGCCCCGAGGCGGCCTCGCCCTCGAAGAGGTTGGCGGTGCCGATGAAGTCGGCCACGAAGCGGGTCGCCGGGTGGTCGTAGATCTCGCGCGGGGAGCCCTCCTGCTCGATCCGGCCCTTGTTCATCACGACGATGCGGTCGGCGATGGTCATCGCCTCTTCCTGGTCGTGGGTGACGAAGAGCGAGGTGATGCCCACGTCCTTCTGCAGGCGGCGGATGTCGTGGCGCATCTGCACCCGGAGCTTGGCGTCGAGGTTCGACAGCGGCTCGTCGAAGAGCAGCAGTTCGGGCTGCAGCGCCAGCACGCGGGCCAGCGCCACGCGCTGCTGCTGGCCGCCGGACATCTGCTTTGGGTAGCGGTCCTTGAGCGCGGTGAGGCCGGTCATCTCGAGCACCGAGGCGAGGCGCGTCGCGGCCTCGGCGGCGGGGATCTTCTTGCAGTTGAGGCCGAACATGACGTTCTGGGTCACCGTCATGTGCGGGAACAGCGCGTAGGACTGGAACACCATGCCCATGTCGCGCTTGTTGGGCGGCAGGGCGGTGATGTCGCGGCCCTTCATGCTGATCCGGCCTGCGGTGGGGGTGATGAAGCCCGCCACCATGCGCAGGGTCGTGGTCTTGCCGCAGCCCGAGGGCCCGAGGAAGGCGACCATCTCGCCCTGGGCGATGGTCAGGTCGAGCCCTTCGACGGCGATGGTGCCGGAATAGGTCTTGCGGAGGGCGGAGAGGACGAGGTCAGACATCAGGCGGAGGGTCCCTTTTTGGCGCCGGTGAGGCGCGCGTAGAGTGGCAGCCCGAGCGCCATCCAGATCAGGATGATGATCGAGGCCACCGCCGAGATCGTCGGCTCGGACTGGTATTCGAGGAAGGTGTAGATGCGGATCGGCAGGGTCTGCATTTCCGGCCCCGCGAGGAAGAGCGTCACCACCAGCTCGTCGAAGGACAGGATGAAGGCAAAGATCACCCCCGCGATCACCCCGGGCAGGATCTGCGGCAGGGTGATCTGCACGAAGGCCCGGACCGGGCCGGCGCCGAGATTGCGGGCGGCCTCTTCCATGGAGATGTCGAAATCCGACAGGCTGGCCATGGCGAGGCGCACCACGAAGGGCGTGGTGAGCAGCACATGCGCCGCGACGAGCCCGGCGAAGGTGCCCTGCAGGCCGATGCGGTTGTAGAAGATCAGCAGCGCAAGCCCCAGCACCACCGTCGGCAGCAGGATCGGCGACAGGATCACCGTGGTCAGGCTTTGCTGGGTGCGGCCACGCAGCCGGGTCAGGCCGACCGCCGCCAGCGTCCCCAGCAGCCCGGCGATCGCGGCGCTGGCAAGGCCAAGTGCGAGGCTGCGCAGCATGGCATCGGTGAAGGCGGGCTCGCTCAGCACCTTGGCGTACCATTTCAGCGTCGCGCCCTCGGGCGGGAAGGTCGGGAAGTTCGAGGTGGTGATCGAGGAGCCGATCACCGCGACGAGCGGCGCCATCAGGAACAGGATGATGAGGGTGTTGACCAGTTTCAGCATCAGCTTGCCCTCTGCGCGGCGCGCGACGTGAGCTTGAGGAACAGCATCATGATCGCCACCAGCAGCACCATGAGCCCGATCGACATGGCCGCACCGAAGGGCCAGTTGAGCAGCGAGACGCCCTGCTGGTAGATCACCATCGCGATCACCGGGTTGCGCGGGCCGCCGATCAGGGCGGGCGTCACGAAGGACGAGATGGCAAGCGCGAAGACCAGGATCGAGCCGGCCACGATGCCGGGCACGCAGAGCGGGAGGGTGATGCGGAAGAAGATCCGCGCGGCCCCGGCGCCGAGGTTGCGGGCGGCCTCATAGACCTGCGGGTTGATGTTGAGCAGCGCCGCATCGAGCGCCAGCACCATGAAGGGCAGGTGCACATGGGTCATGACGATGTCGACGCCGGTCATCTGGTACATCATGCGGATCGGCAGCCGGATGATCTCGAGCTCGCGCAGGGTGCTGTTGATGAAGCCGTTGTTCGACAGCAGCATCATCCAGCCGAAGGTGCGCACCACCACGCTGGTCAGCAGGGGTGCGAGCACGGCGAAGTAGAGCAGCGCGCGCCAGATCCCGGTGGTTCGCGACAGCCCGATGGCCAGCGGCAGGCCGAGCACCAGCGTCGACAGCACGACGGTCACCGCCATGACGACCGAGCGCCAGACGATCTGCAGGAAATACGGGTCGAAGAGAAAGTCGGTGTAGTTCTGAACCGTGCGCTGGTCGGTCACGCCGGCACCGCCGGCCTCGTAGACCCGGAGGCTCACGTCGATCAGGACGAGCATGGCGCCAAGCAGGAACAGCCCCATGAAGACGAGGTTCGGAACCGTGAACCAGACCGGGCCCGGCGGCGCCTTGGGGGCGTCCTTGGCGCGGGCAGCGGCAGCGTCGGAAAGCTGCGTTTGATGGATGGATGAGTGCATGACGGCCTTTCCTGTCGGTGAGTGTTTTGTCACCAGAGGGCGGCCGAGGCGGGAAGTGTGTTCACATATGAGAACAATAATTCTCTTTCGTTCGAAAATATCTACGGAAAATGCATCAAAAATTGTGCATTCTACCTATATCGGCCCCATGGGCGCGCATGTATTTCACATATGTGAACGGATTTACCGCGGCTCAGAGATCGCTGAGATGGCGTGCTCCTGTCAGATTCGCGCCTCGAAACGGCTCTGATGGCCTGCAGGCTCCGTCGGGCTCAGCGGGGCTTGCGCGCGCTGCTATAAGAGCTGCTCTGCCGCTCTTAACTTTTCAGTCGTTCGGAGGGCATCGTCGAGAGCTGACCGAGTTCGTCGGCCAGATCGGCGCAGAGCAGCCGCATCCGCTCGGGATCGCTTTCGCGTTGCGCCTGGATTTTCAGGCCGAAGATATAGGTCTGCAGTCGCCGTGCGATACGCTCGGGATCACTTCCGGACGGCAGTTCTCCAAGCTCTTGTGCGCGGCGCAGGGCGTCGGCGAGCAGGCGTTCCACCGTGTCGAGATGGCCCAGCACCACGGCGCGCAGCTCGGCCTCGTTTGGCACTTCGAGCAGGGATTTCACCAACATGCAGGCGGTGGAGGGGCGATCACCGGGGCGTAGCTCTGCGAGGCTGCGAAGATGCGCCTGAAGGGCGGCGAGCGGCGAAGAGGCCCCTGAAATCAGCGCCTCGAGATCGTGGGCCATGCGGGCGCCGTAGCGGTCGAGCGTGGCGCGAAACAGTGCTTCCTTGCTCTGGAACGCACCGTAGATCGAGCCGGGACGCATCTGCAGCGCCTGCTCGAGGTCCTTCAGTGACGTCGCATGGTACCCCTTCACCCAGAACAAGGTCATCGCCGCGTCGAGCGCGGCCTCGCGGTCATAGGAAGCGGTACGTGCCATGGCTGAAGCATAGGGGCACGAGGGGGCAAAAAGAAGAGGGGGAGGGATTCTTGAGCGATCACTCTAATATTACTTGAGTGATCGCTCAAGAATGGTCAGGGTCGGCGCATCGCATCTCAGAGCCAAGAGAAAGGGCCAGACCTCATGACCAAGTTCGAACGCTTCGACGACAGCAATGCGCCGGCGGACTCGCTGCCGCTGATCGAGAAATCCAAGAAGGCCTTCGGCCGCTTGCCGGGGCTGCACTCGGTGATGGCCGGCTCGCCGCCGCTGCTCGACGGCTACCAGACGCTGCACCGGCTCTTCGCCGAGGAGACGGCCTTTGACGCCGAGGAGAAGACCGTCGTCTGGCAGACCATCAACGTCTACCACGAATGCCATTACTGCGTGCCGGCCCATACCGGCATCGCCAAGATGATGGGCGTGAGCGACGAGATCTCCGATGCGCTGCGCGACGAGACCCCGCTGCCCAGCGACAAGCTCGAGGCGCTGCGCAGCTTCACGCTGGCGTTGCTCGAGACCCGTGGCAACCCGGGCGAGGACGCGTTCGAGGCGTTCTATGCGGCGGGCTATGGCGAGCGGCAGGTGCTCGATATCATCCTCGGCCTCGCCCAGAAGGTGATGAGCAACTACACCAACCACGTCGCGCAAACCCCGGTGGATGCGCCGATGCAGAAGTTCGCGTGGACGCCGAAGGCGCAGCGCTGATCGGCGCGATCAGAAGTTCGGGCGCCCCTGCCTGGGGCGCCTTATGCCCCGCCCGACCTCTCAGGCCGCGCAAAGCGCCGCGCTTTCAGGGTCGGGTGCGCGGACGGGAAGGTGGGCGCGATCTCATCGGTCGCTGAGTGGGTCTCACCGCGATGCGGGTCTGGAATGGCCCTCATCGGGCTCAGTGCACGCCCGATCGTCTTGTTGTCGACCCGTAGGTCGGGGGTCGGTCATTCAATCAGATCTCACATGAACGATGGGCTTGAACCAGATCAGCCGTCATTGCCGGGCGTATCGCGGACCCACGTCCCGCAGGGTGCTGGCCGCTTTTCGGCCGTCAGGCTGCCGCCAAGCGGTTTGTGACCGGGGCTCAGTCGAGCTGGGTGGCATCGAGCCAGTAGGACCCTTCCTTGCGACCGATATGGCTGCGCAGCACCGCAAGCGCGTTGGAAACGTCGCGGGTGGCCACGGCCTCGACGATCTCGAGATGCTCGCGATAGCTCTTGGACATGTGGTCAGGATGGCGCCCGAGCCGGGTGCGCAGCGCCGCCATCTTCTGGGCGATGGTCTGGAAGGCGTCGTTGAGGAAGCGGTTTCCGGCGTGGTCGAACAGCAGTTGGTGGAACTCGGTGTCGAGCCGCAGATAGGCGAGATCGTCGCCCTTTTCGCGGGCGGCGGTCATCGCCTCGGTGCAGGCCCGCAGGTCGTGCAACAGGGCTTCGGGATTGCGCAGGATCGCGGTCTCGAGCGCCGTCGTCTCGAGGCTCACCCGGGCATCGCAGAGATCGGCAATCTCGGTCGGTGCGAGGTTGAACACGAAGGTGCCGCGCTGCGGCTCCACCGCCACCAGCCCTTCCATGTCGAGCCGGTTCACCGCCTCGCGGATCGGGGTGCGGCTGACCTCGAGCTCCTTGGCAAGACGGGCCTCTGAAAGGCGGCTGCCGAGTTCGAGCTCGCCCGAAACGATCATCTCGCGCAGGCGCTCGGTGACCAGCTCGGTCAGCGATTTCGGGCGTAGAATTGTGCTCATGTCGGCCTCCTGACCTTCGTCTTATCCGATCTGGCATACAAAGTGCAATGCGACGCAATCTGCCCTCTTGACCAACTGGCATACAGTATGCCAGTTATTGGTTAACAGCTCGCAGACGCTGACCTTGGGAGGGGGAACGTTTTGCAATCATTCGAGAAATGGACGCTCGTTGCAAATCGGGCGCTGGTCGCCGCTTTGCTTGCGATCGTGTTTCTGATCGTCTTTGCCAATGTCATCGGGCGCTACGGTTTTGGGATTTCGCTGTCCTGGGCCGAGGAGGCGGCGCGCCATCTGATGATCTTTGGCGCCTTCGCCGGCATCGGGCTGGCGCTGCGCGAAGGGCGGCTGGTGGCGATCACCTCGGTCTCAGATCTGTTGCCCGACCGCGCCCGCGTGGTCCTGCGCTGGGGCATCGTCTGCGTGATGTTTCTCTTCATGGCCACAATGGCGTGGCTCGGGGTCAAGTTCGTCGCCTTCGGCTGGAGCAAGGAGACCATGGCGACGGGCATCCCGCGCGGGATACCCTATCTCTCGATCCCCATCGGCTGCGCGCTCTTCCTTGTGCAGCTGGGGTTCTTTGCCCGGCGCTTCGTCGATGACGCGTTCGAACTCGACAGCCTGACCGAGGCGGCGGGGTCCGCCGCAGGCACGGGCAAGGGCGAGGACGCCTGAGCGATGGCAAAGACGCTGATCATCCTGTTCTTCGCGACACTGTTGCTGGGCGTTCCGGTGGCCTTCACCATGGGCATCGCGGGTCTTGCGGCGATCTTCATCGACGGCAGCCTCAATCCGCTGGTGGCGACGCAGCGCATGTTTGCGGGGATCGACAGCTTCCCGCTGATGGCGGTGCCGTTCTTCATCCTGGCCTCCGAGCTGATGACCGCCTGCGGCCTGACCAACGCGCTGCTGCGTTTCGCCAATGCGCTGGTCGGCCATCTGCGCGGCGGGCTGGGGCACGTGAACGTGCTGACCTCGATGCTGTTCGCGGGCATCTCGGGCTCGGCGCTGGCCGATGCGGCGGGCCCCTCGGCCATCGTCATGCGGATGATGCGCGAGGCCGGATACGACAAGAACTACGCCGGCGCGCTCTCGGCGGCGACCGCCACCATCGGGCCGATCATCCCGCCCTCGATCCTCGCGGTGATCTTCGCGATCTCGACCAGCGGCGTGACGGTGGCGGGGCTGTTCCTGGCCGGGGTGGTGCCCGGGGCGCTGCTTGGGCTGGCGCTGGCCATCGCCAACCACATCGTCTCGACCAGGCACAATTACCGCGGCCGCGAGACGCGGGCGGGCTGGGGTGAGCTTGGCGGCGCGACTATGGCCGCAGCGCCGGCGCTGGTGATGCCCGCGATCATTCTCGGCGGCATCCTGTTCGGGGTGTTCACGCCCACCGAGGCGGGGGCCGTGGCATCGGCCTATGCGCTGCTGCTGGGGCTCGTGATGCGCAGCTTCAGTGCCCGGACGCTCTATCAGGCCTTCCTGCGGGCGGCGCTGATCACCTCGTCGGTGTTCCTGATCGTCGCCATGGCGTCGATCTTCGCCTGGCTGCTGACCTATCTGCAGATCCCGCAGCAACTCGCCGAACTGATCCGGACGATCACCGACAACCGCCTCGGGATCCTGTTCATCCTCGCGGGGTTCGCGTTGGTCTGTGGCTTCTTCATCGACACGCTGCCGGCGCTGATCATCCTGACGCCGATCCTCGGACCGATCGCTTACGGCGCCGGGATCGATCCGCTGCATTTCGGAATGATGCTCGTTCTCAACCTGACCATCGGCATGGTGACGCCGCCGGTGGGGCCGGTGCTCTTCGTCATCGCGACCGTCGGACAGCTTCGGCTCGAGGGTCTGTTCAAAGCCGTTCTGCCGCTGCTGCTGGCAGAGCTCGCCGTGCTGCTTCTGGTCATTCTCGTGCCCGGCATCAGCACCTTCGTCCCCCACCTGCTGGGGTACAGCAACTGACATGGCAAGGGAGGAAACCATGATCGACATGTCGAAACTGCTGGGCGCAACCGCGCTCGTCGCACTGGGAGCCGCGGGGGCGGCCTCGGCCAAGGATCTGAAATACGCGCATTTCCAGTCCGCCGACCTGAGCTCGCCGAAGCACGCCGCGGCGCTGGCCTTCGAGAGCTGCGTCGAGGGCAAGACCTCGGGCGCGATCGACGTGCAGGTCTATCCCGCCTCGCAACTGGGTGGCGGCGGCGAAATCATGGAGGGGCTGCAGCTCGGCACCGTGCAGATGGCGGCGATCCATGACGGTCCGATCTCGGCGGTCTACAAGCCGTTCTCGGTGCTCGCCATGCCCTACATCTTCGACGATCAGGCGATGGCGTGGTCGGTGATGGATGGCGGCTTTGGCGACGCGCTTGCCGACGACATGCTCGACAAGACCGGCATCCGGATGTTCGGCGTGGCCGACAATGGCGTGCGCAACTTCACCAACAACGTGCGCCCCGTGGCCGAGCCCGCCGACATGGAGGGTCTCAAGATGCGGGTGATGACCGCGCCGGTCTGGGTCAAGCTGGTCGAGAGCCTCGGCGCCTCGGCGACCCCGGTGGCCTGGCCGGAACTGCCCGGCGCGCTGCAGCAGGGCGTCGTCGACGGGCAGGAGAACGGCGTGACGAATATCGTCAACGCCTCGCTCTATCAGCACCAGAAATACGCCTCGCTCGATGGTCACGTGTTCAGCTGGCATGCCTACCTGATGAACGACGCGTTCTTCGAGGGCCTGACCGAGGCCGAGCAGACCGCCGTCGAGCAGTGCATGAACATTGCGATCACCATCCACCGCGGCATGACCGCCGCGCAGGACGCCAACGCCACCGCCATTCTCGGCGAGCGCGGCATGGAGGTGGTGCCGGTGTCGCCCGAGCAGAAGGCGATGTTCCGCGATGCCGCGCTGCCGGCCGTGCGTGAGTTCATCGTGAGCGAGATCGGCGAGGACTGGCCGGCGCGTCTCGACGCCGCGATCCAGACCTACCGGGACCAGTAAGCGATGCGCACGGACCAGATCACGCAGGGCGCGGCGGTGGCGGTTCTCGAACCGGGCTACGCCAGCTACGACACCGAGCGCGCCGTGCTGGCGGATGCTGCGACGAGGGTGGTCCCGGTGCCGGTCTGCGACGATCTGGTCCCGCGGCTCTCCGCGCTTGACCCGGTGGCCATCCTGGTTCGCGAGACCCCGGTCGGGGCGGCGGAGATGGCGGCCTGTCCGGGGCTGCGGGTAATCGTGCGCTACGGGGTCGGGGTCGACAATGTCGATCTCGACCACGCCCGGCAGCGCGGCATCTACGTTGCCAACGTGCCCGATTACGGCGCCGAGATCGAGGTCAGCGAACACGCGCTGGCGCTCTATCTCGCGGTGCAGCACCGCCTTGTCTCGCGCGACCGCGAGGTGCGCGAGGGGCGGTGGGGCATCGGGCAGGCGGCCGAGGTGCCCTCGCGCGAGAACGCGGTGCTCGGGCTCGTCGGCTGCGGCCGGATCGGGCGCGAGGCGGAACGCAAGTTCCGCGCCATCGGATTCGGCCGGGTGCTGGCCTACGACCCGTTTCTCGACGCCGCCCGCGCCGCCGAGGCGGAGCTGGAGATTGCCGATCTCGGTGTGCTCTGCGCCGAGGCCGACGTCATCAGCCTGCACGCGCCGCTGACCGACGACACCCGTCACATGATCGGCGCCGAGATGCTGGCGCGGATGAAGCCCACCAGCATCGTGGTCAACGTATCGCGCGGGGGGCTCGTGGACGAGGCGGCGCTCGCCGCCGCCCTCACCGAGGGCCGCATCTTCGGCGCAGGGATCGACGTGTTCGAGACCGAGCCGGTGGCCCCCGACAACCCGCTTCTCGCGGCCCCCAACTGCATCGTCTCCGACCACACCGCCTGGTACTCCGAGCGGTCCGTCGAAGTGCTCCAGCGCAAGGCCGCCGAGGCGGTCCGCGACGTGCTGGAGGGCCGCGCGCCCAAGGCATGGGTCAACCGCTGGTGACCCCCTGACCGTTTCAGATCAACGACAAACGAAGGATTCCAGACATGACGCTTGAAGAGCTCATCACAGGCTTCCGCGGCGTGGCGACCGCTTCGGTCGCCGACGCGGTGGACAAGATCGCCGGCCGGACGGGCTTTCTGCCCGCCGATTTCAAGCCCCGGATCAACGACCGCAAGATCGTCGGCCCCGCGGTGACCATCCTCGAAGGCCCCACCGACGAGATGCTGCCGCCGCAGCACGCGCTCGATGCCATCGACGAGTCCGAGGCCGGCTCGGTGATCGTGATCTCGACCAACGGCACCACCGACGTGGCGCTCTGGGGCGGGCTGATGACGGCGGGGGCGGTGGCCAACCGTCACGAGGGCGCGGTGCTCGATGGCGGCGTGCGCGACATCGTCGAGATCAAGCGCGATTTCGATTTCCCGGTCTATTCGCGCTGCGCCAACCCCGGCACCACGCTGGGCCGGATCAAGACCATCGCCTCGAATGTCGAGGTCTCGATGGGCGGGGTGATCGTGCGCCCCGGCGACCTCATCGTCGGCGATGTCGACGGCGTGGTCGCGGTGCCCCGCGAGCATGCCGAGGAGGTGCTCGCCACGGCGCGAGAGATCGACGAACGCGAGGCCGAACAGGCCAAGCTCATCATCGCGAGCGGATCGCTCCGCGAGGGTCTGGCGAAATACGGCCGGATCTGACGCCGGTGTGCCTGCGAGATGCGCCAACATCCCGCAGGCCGCCAAGGTTCAGCAAGGGAGGAACAGATGCTGAAGCGGTTCATCAACACCGGGGCCCTATGCCTCGCACTGGCGTCTCCGGCGGTTGCCCAGGGCACGCCGGAGATCGTGGCGGAATGGAACAGCCTGCCATACGCTGTCAAGGACGAGGCGCTGCGCGCCCGCTGGGAGGACAGCGAGATCTATGGCAAGGCGCTGATCCAGGGCGCCAAGCTCGACAGCGCCGGCAACATCTATGTCTCGACGGCGCGCTGGGGCGGGCCCGACATCCCCGCAACGCTGTCGAAGCTGGTCGAGACCGATGCCGGCTGGGCGCTTGAGCCCTTCCCCTCGGAGGCGATGAACGCCATCGACAATCCCGAGGGTCTGAAGGCGGTTCTGGGGTTCGAGATCGACCGCAACGACGTGATGTGGATCCTCGACCAGGGTCATGTCGCCGGCAAGATGGCTCCGGGCGACGCCAAGCTCGTGCTCTGGGATCTGAAAACCGGCACCGAGTTGCAACGCCACGTCTTCACCGCGGAAGAGGCCGACCAGACCTGTTCCTTTCTCAACGACCTCGCCGTCGATAACGACACCGGCTTCGCCTATATCGCCGACAGCGGCATCTTCTGCGATCCGCTGCATGGCGGGCTGCTGGTCTATGACAGCAAGGGGGGCAAGATGCGCCGCATCCTCGACCAGTCCCGCTTCACCAATGACGAGCCGAACTTCTTCTTCAACATCGACGACCGGCCGGTGCTGAAGAACGGCGGCATGCGCACCGGTGCAGACGGCATCGCGCTCTCGGGCGACAAGCAGACGCTCTATTGGACCAACCTGACCGGCAACCATCTCTACAGCCTGCCGACCGAGTTGCTGCGCGACTTCGAAACCGGCGAGACGGTGATCGAAGCGGCGGTGCGCACCGAGGCGGTGCTGCCCTCGAACACCGACGGGATGACCGCCGACAAGGACGGCACGGTCTATATGACCGCCCTGTCGCTCGACGGGCTGATGGCCTTCGACGAGAGCAGCCGCAAGGTGTCTCGCTTCGTGCATCACCCGGAGATGAACTGGCCCGACACGCTCGCGTGGGGGCCCGAGGGCAGCCTCTATGTGGTCTCCAACCACCTGCATCTGTGGGTCGATGGCGACATGGATTTCAAGGCCCCCGAGATCCCCAACTTCCGGATCTGGAAGATCCCCAACGTGGGCCAGAGCTACACCGCGCAATGACACGAAACGGGCCGCGCGCAGGCGCGGCCCGGCCACCCAACGGAGACCAGCATGACACCCGATATCCTCTGCCTCGGCGAGCCGCTTCTGGAGTTCAACCAGCAGCCCGACGGCAACTACCTGCCCGGCCACGGCGGAGACACCTCGAACTGTGCCATCGCCGCGGCGCGACAGGGGGCGAAGGTCGGCTATGTCACTCATCTGGGCGCCGACACGTTCGGCACGTCCTTCATGGACCTCTGGGCCGCCGAAGGGGTCGACAGTTCGACCGTGCGGCAGGTCCCCGACGCGCCGACGGGGGTCTATTTCGTCACCCACGGGGCCGAGGGCCACGAATTCAGCTATTTCCGTGCCGGCTCGGCCAGCAGCCGGATGACCCCCGCCGACCTGCCCGAGGCGGCGCTGCGGCGCACCCGCATCCTGCATGTCTCGGGCATCAGCCAGGCGATCTCGGACAGCGCCGCCGACACGGTCTTCGTCGCCATGGAGATGGTGCGCGCCGCCGGCGGCCGGGTCTCCTATGACACCAACCTACGGCTCAAGCTCTGGCCCATCGCGCGGGCGCGTGCGGTGATCCATGCCGGTATGGCGATGGCAGATATCGCGCTGCCCGGGTTCGACGACGCGCAAGCGCTCACCGGGCTGAGCGATCCCGACGCCATCGTCGATTTCTACCTCGAAAACGGTGCCTCGATCGTGGCGCTCACATTGGGTGCCGAGGGCACCCTCGTGGCCACCGGGGAAGAGCGCCGCCGCATTGCCGCGCGCCGGGTCGAGGCCATCGACGCCACCGCCGCGGGCGATACGTTCGACGGCGCTTTTCTGGCGCGGCTGACGATGGGCGACGATCCCTTCGCGGCCGCCGCCTATGCCAATGCCGCCGCGGCGCTGTCGACCCAGGGCTATGGCGCGGTTGCCCCGATGCCCCGCCGCGACGCGGTCGAGGCCTTTCTCGCGGAGGGCGCGTGATGCCCCGCGCGGTGGTGATCGGCGGCACCCGCGGCATCGGCGAGGGCGTGGTCGAGGCGCTGCTCGGCGCGGGCTGGGAGGTGGCGGCGACCGGCGTTGGCGATGACGAAATCGCCAGCTTCGAAGAGCGCCACCCCGAGGTGCCCGCAGCCCGGCTCGACGTGCGCAGCACCGACGCGGTGACGGCATATTTCGAGGCGCAGGGCGCGTTTGGGGCGCTCGACGGGCTGGTGAACTGCGCCGGCATCCTCGCGCGCGGCGAGGAATACGAGATCGAGACCTTCGAGCGCGTCATCGACATCAACCTCACCGGCACCATGCGCTGCTGTCTCGCGGCGCAGCCGCTGCTGGCGCGGCGCGGCGGGGCCATCGTCAACACCGCCTCGATGCTAAGCTATTTCGGCGGCCCGCTGGTGCCGGCCTATTCCGCCTCGAAGGGCGGCGTGGCGCAGCTCACCCGGGCGCTGGCCGGAAAATGGGCGGCCGACGGCATCCGGGTCAACGCCATGGCGCCGGGCTGGATCGCCACCGAGATGACCGGCGCGCTGCGGGCGGATCCTGACCGCAACGGTCCGATCCTGGGGCGCACGCCGCTGAACCGCTGGGGCGAACCGGCAGAGGTCGGCGCGCTCGCCGCCTTTCTGTTGTCGCCGCAGGCGTCGTTCATCACCGGCAGCGTCTATCCGGTCGATGGTGGCTATTCGGCAATGTGAGAAGGAGAAGCAAGATGCCCCTGCAGGGACAGGACGACGACCCCCGCACACCCTACCAGTTGCCGTTCCCGGCGGATGCGCTCGACGAGATCGTGGTGCCGCAGGCCATCGCGCAGGACGAGCGGATCTGGGTGCCGCAGGCCGAGAACGTGTCGTTCCGGCCTCTTTGCCTCAACCGTTCGCAGGGCTACTGGATGAACCTGCTCAGGGTGCGCAAGTCCGGCGTGCTCTCGCGTCATCGCCACCCGGCGGCGGTGCATGGTTTCGTGCTCAAGGGCCGCTGGCACTATCTCGAACATGACTGGGTCGCCGAGGAGGGCGGCTATGTCTACGAGCCGCCCGGCGAGACCCACACGCTGGTGGTGCCCGACGATGTCGAGGAGATGATCACCTTCTTCCAGGTCAACGGGGTGATGCTCTACATGGATCCGTGGGGGCGCACGATGGGCTACGAGGACGTGTTCACCAAGATCGACATGTGCCGCGCCCATTACGAGGCGGTCGGGCTCGGCGCGGATTACGTCGACCAGTTCATTCGCTGACCGGGCGGGTCCGCGTCCCGGCGCACCCCTGTCGGCTGGTGGAACGTCGTGTCTCCGGCGCCGTAGGCGTCCTCAAGCGGTCCTTTGCGGACCGCGTTCCCCCCTCGAGCGGGCTGCCGAGGCGGCTTGGCTGAGGGATGGCAGAGCCTGAAACGCGAGCGCGGCCAGGGAGCGCGGCAGCCGTCCGCCAGATGGGGCATAGGCTGTCGCGAGAATTGACCGATGTCGCCCGAACGGGCCTCCGGCGCGGAATGCCCCCGGAGGCCCTTGTCTGTTTCAGCCGGTGTAACCGGGGCGCGGCACGTTGCCCATCACGGTCTGCGACAGACCGCCATCGACGACGATCTCCTGCCCCGTGACATAGCCCGCCCGCGGGCTGGCGAGATAGGCCACTGCATCCGCCATGTCCTGCGGCGTGCCGATCCGGCCCGTGGGCACGTGGCGCTCGCGCGCTGCCTTGACCTCGGCATCGGCGTAGAAGGCCGCGCTGAGCGGCGTGAGCACGAGGCCCGGGCTCACCACGTTCGAGCGGATGCCCTGCGCCGCCATCTCGTAGGCGATCTGGCGCGACAGCATCGCCACCGCCGCCTTGCCGGGGCTGTAGGCGCCGGAAAAGGGCTGCGGGTTGCTGGCCGAGATCGAGGCCACGTGCACCACCGCGCCGCCGCCGCGTTCCGTCATCTGCGCCGCAAAGACCTGCGTCGCCAGCATCACCCCGTCAAGGTTCACCGCCAGCATCGCCCGCCAGTCGTCGAGCGGCAGCTGCGCCAACGGCCCGGGGCGCAGGATGCCGGCATTGTTGACGAGGATGTCCGCCCCGCCGAATCGCGCCGCGATTGTCTCGGCGGCGGCCTGCAGGCTCTCGGGCGAGGTCACGTTGCAGTCGATGGCGAGAAAGCGCTCCCCCCCGAAGTCCTGTTGCAGCGTGTCCACCACGGCGGTGCCAAGATCGAGCGAGACCACGGTGCAGCCCGCGTCGAGGAAGGTCTGCAGGCAGGCCCGCCCGATGCCGCCGCCGCCTCCGGTGACAACGGCGACCTTGCCGCCAAGGTCGAGCCAGTCCATCGCGGCGCTCATGCCGCACCTGCCAGATGGCGGCCGGTGATGTAGCCGAAGGTCATCGCCGGCCCGAGCGTGATGCCGGCGCCGGGATAGTTGCCGCCCATGATCGAGGCGCGGTCGTTGCCCACCGCGAAAAGGCCGGGAATGGCGCTGCCCTCGCGGTCGAGCACCTGCCCCTCGACCGTGGTCTCGAAGCCGTCGAAGGTGCCGAGATCGCCCATCACGATCTTCACCGCGTAGAACGGGCCGGTCTCGAGCGGCGCGACGCAGGGATTGGGGGAGACCTCCGGGTCGGCGAGGTAGCGGTTGAACGCGGTCGAGCCGCGCTTGAAGGCCGGGTCCTCGCCCTGTCGGGCGCCTTCGTTATACGCGGCGATATGGCGTTCGAGCCCCTTCGGGTCGATGCCGCAGGCCTCGGCGAGCTCCGCCAGCGTGCGGCCCTTCTTGAGATAGCCGCTGCGGGTGTAAAGCGCGGTCGGCACCGGCGCGGGCTTGGCAAAGCCAAGGCCGTATTTGCGCATCGCGGTCTGGTCCGCGATCAGCCAGCAGGCGGTCTCGCTCTCCCCCTCGCAGGCGGCCATCAGCGCCGCGCCGACGTCGTGATAGCTCTCGCTTTCATTGGTGAAGCGCGCGCCGGATTTCAGCACCGCGACGATGCCCGGCTTGTAACGGTCGAGCAGGTGCGGAAAGGCGGTAAAGCCGCCATTGCCGGTCGGCACCTTCGAGACGGGCATCCAGGCCGAGGTGTTGGGAAACTGCACGTCGAACTTGCCGCCCGCGGCCTCTCCGAGATCGATCCCGTCGCCGGTATTGCCCTCGGGCACCGGGGTGAAATGCTCGCCGCCACGCCGGAGGTGGGGATAGGCCTTGCGGATCCGGTCGGTGTCCTGCGCAAAGCCGCCTGCGGCCAGCACCACGCCCTTGCGGGCGGTCACCGTGACGATGCCGTCGGGCGTCTTGATTTCGGCCCCGGTGACGCCGTCCGGCCCCGAGATCAGCTTGGTCGCCGGGCAGTCGGTGTGGATCGGAATGTTCAGGTCAAAGCAGCTCTTGGCCAGCCGCGCCGCCAGCGCGTTGCCCGAGGTCACGTTGGCGCCGCGCCCGTAGCGCAGCACCTCGGAGAAGTGCAGGGCCAGCCGCTTGCTCACGTAGAAGAACGATTTCAGCGACTTGGTGGCGTTGAAGAAATGCTTGATGTCGGCGTTCGACGAATTGAACATCATCCCCATGAAGGTGATGGTCGAGAGCGGCGGCCGCAGTCGCTTCATGTCCTTGCCGAGCGCCGAGGTGTCAAAGGGCGCGGCCAGCACCGAGCGCCCCACGTCGACCCCGCCCGGCACGTCCGGGTGGTAATCGGGATAGAGCGTCGGCACGAAGGCCACCGAGGTCTCGCGCTCGAACCAGTCGAGCATCTCGGGCCCGGTCTCGAGATAGGCCTCGACCGCGGCGGCATCGTAAAAATTGCCGGTCTCCTCCATCATGTAGCGCCGCGCCTCGTCGCGGTTGTCGTTGGCCCCGCAATGGCGGTTGCCCGGCACCCAGAGCACGCCGCCGGAAAACGCCGTGGTGCCGCCGAAGACCGGCTCCTTCTCGATCACCACCACGTCGAGCCCGTGCTTGGCGGCGGTCACCGCGGTCGCCAGACCGCCGGCGCCCGAGCCGATCACCAGCACGTCGCAGCTCTGCCCATCTGTCAGGGTCTTCGTCATCTCCATCCTCCCGTAGATCCCGGCCCTCGGGCCCCTTCGGCCCGCGCCTCTCGACGGACAGCCTCGCCGGAAGCCGGGTTTCGAGCCATGGACGCAGGCCCGGAATAATTGTATATTTCGTAGCGACGGTCGGTGCGAAAGCACGTGGGAGACGGCCGCATCAGGAGGAGGCGCGCCGTGCTCGATATGAACATTCCCCTTTGTTTTCTTTACGGAGAGCCGATCTCGGAGGTCGAGATGGACTTTCTCCATATCGAGCCGATCCGCGAGCGAAGCGGGGCGCACGATTGGATTATTCGCGAGCATTCGCATCCCGATCACGTCCAGATCCTGCTGGTCGAGCGGGGCGGGGGAACCTTTCTTGTCGAGGGCGAGACCGTCGCGGTGCCGACCGACAGCCTGACCATCGTGCCCGCCGGAATGGTGCACGGCTTCGACTTCGCCGCCGATACCGATGGCTACGTGATCAACGCCGCCACCTCCTATGTGCGCTCCGTCGCGGGGCAGGACTCGCGGCTCCTCGAGCCGCTGTCGCGACCCGCGGTCTACGCGCTCGACGGCGACAGCATGCGCAGCGCCGGTATGGCGGCGGCGTTTCGCGGCTGCTACCGCGAATATGTCTGGTCAGCGCCCGGGCGGCGCGTCGCGATCCAGGGGCAGGTGCTGCAGATCCTCGTTTCGGTGATGCGCTCGGCGCTCGAGGCGGGGCAGCCGGAATTCGCCGCCGGCGACAAGGATTACGCGCTGGTCTGCCGCTTCCGCGAGATGCTCGAAGAGCGCTTCCGTACGCTGCGCACCATCGCCGATTATGCCAGCGGGCTCGGGGTCACGACCCACCGTCTCAACCAGGCCTGCCGGGCACGGGCGGGCAAGTCGCCGTCCGAGCTCTTGCACGACCGCACCATCGTCGAGGCCAAGCGCTTCCTGATCTACATGGAGCGCTCGGTGGCCGAGATCGGCTACGACCTGGGCTTCGAGGACCCGGCCTATTTCAGCCGCTACTTCACCAAGCGCGTCGGCAAGACCCCGGGCGCCTACCGCAAGGAGATGCTCGAGGGGCGCGGCGAAGAGCCGGCGCAGGCGGGCTAGGCGTCAGATCTGCAAGACAAATCCGCAGGGGTGCATTTCCGGGCCGTGGCTCGCACCGGTAGAACCGGGCAAGTGACAGAAGGAGACCCGGACGATGTTCCACGAGCTGCGCGTCTATGACCTGGTGCCCGGGCAGGCACCGGACTACCTCGAGATCTTCCGCACCGAAGGCGTGCCGCACGTGACGCGGCACCTGCCGATGGCGGGCTACTGGCTCACCGACACCGGGGCGCTGAACCGGATCTACCACCTGTGGATCTATGCCTCGCTCGAAGAGCGCGCCGCGGCGCGGGTCGGGCTCGGCGGCGACCGGGACTGGACGCAGGGCTTCGTGCCGAAGGGCTTCCCGCTGATCGTCAAGCAGGAGAACATGCTGATGCGCTGCGAGCAGAGCTCGCCGCTGCTCGATGGCGTGGTCGCGGGGCGCCGGACGCAGCACGCGGCGCAAAGCCCGGACGTGCCGATGTTCGGCGACCGGCTGCTGTCGTTGACCTACGGGGCGGGGGCTTCGGGCGAGGGGCTGATCGGGCGCTGGCGCGTGCTCTCTGGCGCCGCGCCGGGGGCGGTGGTGACGCTCTACGGGCATGACGCCGGGAGCGATGGGTTTGCCTGCGCTGAGAACGCGGAGCGGCACGAGCTGCTGCGCCCGCTGAGCCTGTCGCCCTTGCGGTGAGTGGCGGCAGGTCTGGTTGCCAGCACGGGCCGGAGCCGTCTCTCAGCGGTCTCCTGGACGGAGCCCTCGCTCCCGCGGGACCATACCTGCCAAGGGGTCTGGACCCGGAGTTTGCCCCACGCGCGACGCGGACCCTTCGCCCGGCGGGTCTCCCGATGCAGAGCGCCCCCGCAGATCCCTGCGGGGGCGCTCCTTGTCCTGAAAAACCGCGTCAGTTCATCAGGGTCAGTTCATCAGGTTCGGCAGCGCGAGGATCAGGTCAGGGAAGGTGACAATGATGCCGATGATGAACACCTCGCCGACGAGGAAGGGAGCCACGCCTCGGAACACGCTCTGCAGCGGAATGTCGGGGCGGATGCCGTTCACCACGTAGCAGTTGAGCCCCACCGGCGGCGTTACCACGCCGACCTCGATCAGCTTCACCAGCAGGATGCCGAACCAGATCGGATCGTAGCCCAGCCCCATCATCGCCGGGAACACCACCGGCAGGGTCAGCATCATCATCCCCATGCCGTCGAGGATCATGCCAAGCAGCAGGTACATCCCGATGACACCCGCAAGGATCATCCAGCGCGGCACGTCGAGCCCCACGACCCAGTCGGTCACCGCCGCCGGCAGGCCGGTGAAGGCGAGGAAGCGTACGAAGATCATCACGCCCCAGATCACCATGAAGATCATCACCGTGGTGCGCACCGTGTCGAGCAGCCCGTTGCCGAAATCGCGCGGGTGAATGCGCTTGAAGAGCGCCATGCACAGGATGATCGCGGTGGCGACGCCGGCGGATTCCGTGGGCGTCATCCAGCCGAGATAGATGCCCACGAGGATCACGCTCACCACCGCAAAGACCCCGGCGACCTGCGGCAGCGCCTTGAGCTTCTCGACGAAGGCGACGCTGGGCTCGAGCGGGGCGAGCTCGGGCTTCATCTTCACCACCACGGTGATCACCAGCAGGTAGACGATCAGCGAGATCACCCCCGGCACCAGCCCCGCCAGCAGCAGCTTGGCCACCGATTGCTCGACGATGATGCCGTAGATCACCAGGATCGCCGAAGGCGGGATCAGCGCGGCCAGCGTGCCGCCCACCGCCACCACGCCGGCGGCGAGCTTGGGATCGTAGCCGCGCGCCTCCATCTCGGGCAGCGACAGCCGGGTGAAGACCGCGGTCGAGGCGGTCGAGGCGCCCGACACCGCGGCGAAACCCGCCGAGGCGAAGATCGTCGCGGTGGCCAGCCCGCCCGGCGCCCGGCCGACCCATTTGCGGGCAGCGTCATAGGCCGAGGTGGTGATGCCCGCATGCATGGCGAGGAACCCGATGGTGATGAAGAGCGGCAGCACGCTCAGCGCGTAATGCCCGGAATTGGCGTGCGGGATAATGCCCGAGAGGCCGATGGCAACGGTGGAATTGCGCAGCAGCATCATGCCGACGATGCCGGTGAAGGCCGAGGCGAAGGCCACCGGCACGCCGACGACCACGAGAACGACAAGCAGTGCGATACCGATCGCACCGAGGGTGATGGGATCCATGATCCGGGCCTCACTCGTAGGGGGTGGTTTCGATGGCGTCGGCGGGGTGGCCGAAGAGCCGCGAGCCGTCGTTCGGCTGCAGGATCAGCCGCAGGGCCTCGGCGCATTGCACCGCGAGGCGCAGGCCGAGCAGCCCCAGCGCCGCCGTCACCAGAAGGATGCCGGGCCAGAGCGGGATGCCGATCTCGGGCGTGTCGCCGCCATTGCCCCAGGCGCGCTGGAAGTTCAGCCAGCTGCCCTTGGCGAGGATCACCACCACGAAGAGCGCAATCGCCAGCGCGAAAAGCTCGCTCAGCCACTTGGCGCGACCGGTGAGCCGGTCCGAGACCAGCGTCATGCGGACATTGCCGAAATGGCTCTGGCAATAGGCGATGCCGAGGGTGACCAGCGCCACCATCAGTTGCTCGATGATGTCGATCGAGCCGCGGACGGGGTGGTTGAACAGGCCGCGCCCCAGCACCTCGGCGCAGACCAGCGCCATCAGCGCAAGGATGAGAAGCCCGGCCACCAGCGCGGCAGAGCGCTCGACATGGCCGAGCAGGCGGTCGAGAGTTTCGATCAGGCTCCGCATGTCGAGGCTCCTTCGCGGGCTCGGGGCCGGCAGCGCGCTGCCGCCGGCCCCCGCGGTCTCACTGGCCCGTCTGGGCATTCTTCGCTTCCGTCATGATCAGGTCGAAAAGCTCCTGCCCGGGCATGCCCTTGGCGGTCACGTCGTCAATCCAGGCCTGCCAGCTCGGCTGCACCGCGGCCTCGAGCGCCTCGGCGATCTCGGGGGTCTTGGGGATGCGGGTGAGGCCCATCTCTTCGAAGAGCGTTTCGTTCTCGGCGTCGATCTCGGCATATTTGGCGATCTGGTGCGCGTAGGCGGCGGGCACGGCCTCGTCGAGCAGCGCCTTGTACTGATCGGGCAGCGCGTCATAGGCGGGCTGGCTGGCGGCGACGGTGCACTGGATGGTGCCGAGGTTCCAGCCGTCGGTGACCCAGTTCGACAGTTCGTGGAAGCGGTAGGCGACGAAGGCATAGGTGTAGGGATAGACGATGCCCTCGATCACGCTGCGCTCGAGCGAGTTGTAGAGATCCGGTGCCGGCATGGTCGACGGCACCGCCTCGATCGCCTCCATCAGCGCGGCGTGCCCGGCCGAGGCGTTGATGCGCTTGCCCTGCCAGTCGGCCAGCGTCATCGGGGCGTCGCCCTTGCCCATGACCTCGTAATTCGGCATCAGCGCCGACATGATCGGCGTGGCGCCCCATTTCGCCCATTCCTCCTGCACCGCCGGGTGCTCGAGGAAGGCGCCATAGACCTGCGTCTGGCTCTCGAGCGTCGGCAACGGCAGGTATGCGAGGCTGAGCCCCATGGTCGCGGGTGTCTTCTGCGGGTGGTAGTAGGGGCAGATCGTGGCGGCCTCGAAGGCGCCGAGCTGCAGCCCGTCGATGTTCTCCTTCGGGTCCGACAGCACCGCGCCGTATTGCAGCGACAGCTCGAAATTGCCGTCGGTCTTTTCGGCGAGGTACTCGGCCAGCCCCTCGACGCCCTCGGTAAAGCCGCGGCGGGCGCCCCAGAGCGAGACCAGCCACTTAACCTTGGGGCCCTCGACCTCGGCCGCCTCGGCACTGCCGGCGGCAAGGCTCGCGACCGAGGCCATGAGGCCTGCGGCGAGGGTGGTGGTGAGACCGAGCGATGCAATGGACTTCGAGATTGTCATGGTGTCCTCCCTGTGATCGACAAGCGCGGGACGACGACCAAGGCGGCACCGGTCGGGAGGGGTCACACCCTCCTTGCAACGCCCCGTGAGCGAGCGCGTGAACCGAGTTTGCCGAGATGTCCTCCCTTGCGAACGCACCGGTGGGCCAGCGCGTCCTCCTGTCTCGACTGTCCCAAAATCCGGGCCTCTCCTGAATGGAGAAAAGAAGGATAAAAGTTGCACATTTCATGTGGCCGCAGGTGCGGTGTTTCGAGGGTGCATCAGCGCGGCAGGCACAGCCAAGGCGCCGTTATATGAGGGAATGGCCCGATCCGCGCTGTGCGCGCAGAATGCGGCGGCGAACGGGGCCCCCACGAGAATTGCACTTGGCGTCGGGGTTTGCGGCTTCGCCACAGCGCCTGATGGCAGGTCTGCAAGGGCATCAGCGCGGTCCTGGTGTCCGGGAGGCTGGCGGCACATCACGGGTGCGGCCCGGTCCGAGGCAGCGGGGAAGAGCTGCTGGTAATGCTCCCGTCCGCCTCACGACGCGGGCGGAGACGGGTCGACGTAGTCGATCTCGCCGGTCTTGGACAGCAGCACCGCGAGCCAGCGCAGGCTTGGCGTCTCGGACGCCACCACCATCACCACAACGGTGAGCGGCACCGCGAGAAAGGCGCCAAGCCCGCCCCAGAGCAGCGACCAGAAGACCAGTGAGACGGTGATCATGAAGGTGCTCATGTTCAGCGATCGCCCCTGCATCATCGGGGTGATCACGTTGCTGATCAGCTGATCGGCGCCGCCATAGACGACGATCACGATCACGAAGGGCCAGAGGCTGTCGAACTGCGCCAGTGCCACCAGCGCGGGCAGCACGATGCCGATGAAGGCGCCGATGTTGGGAATGAAGCCGACGAAGAAGATCAGGATCGCGAGGAAGGCCGCGAAATCGAGCCCGATGGCGCTGAACACGAGGAACGCAACGGTTCCGCTCATCGCGCTGGTGACCGCATTGACCCACATGTAATCCTTGATGCCCGTGGCGGCGCGCTTGACGATCACCGCGAAATCCGCGCCGCTGGGATTGGGCGAGGACAGCAGTTTGATCTTCTTCTGCCAGTCGCCGCGCTCGACCAGCAGGAACAGGAAATAGAGCGTCAGCAGCGAGGCCTGCGCCACGCTTCCGACCAGACCGCCGGCGAGGAACACGAGCAGCGATCCGACGTCCAGCTCGGCGAGCCCCTGCCGGATCGCCTCTGCGGTGCGCGGCCCGATCAGGGCCTCGAGCCGGACCATCACGTTGGCGAGACGGTCCTCGTAGCGCGGCAGGGTCTCGATGATCTCGGCCGCGGCAGCAGAGGAGATCGCGGTGAAGAGCCAGATTGTCGAGATGAAGATCACCAGCGCAAGCGCCCGTGTCTGCCAGCCGGTGAGCGAGCTTCCCCGCACGGAAACCCGAGCGAGCCGGTCGGTGAAGGCGGTGGCGAGCACGAAGATGAGAAACGCCACGGCCAGAAGTTTGAGAAGGTCGCGGCCGAACCAGAGCATGGCGATCACGAAAGGAAGCTCGACGATGATCCGGAACCAGTCCGGCGGAACGACGTAGGGTGCTTTCATGCTCATGATCCTCGGCCCAGATGATGCTGGCGTGTCAGGCGCATCCGGCTTTGGATACGCCTCTCCTCGTGGTCAAGGAGAGGCAGGTTTCCGAGGCCAAGGCAAGTGCCGGACGCCCCTGCATCGGCCCAGCTGTGCCGGGCCCCGGGTTCATTGGGTATTCAGAGCCGGCCGATGGGTGTTGCGGCGGCAGTCATACCGGCAGGGGGATGCAAATCGCCGACAGCTTGGGGTTTGATCTTTCTCTGAAGCCGTTGGCATCGCCGCTGCGCTGGCCGGAACGCCGGAGGGCCCTTTCGCGGCTGCTGGGCATGGCTGTCGCTGTTCAGGCCCTGCGTGAGGGCGCGCGGTAGGCGTCCGGCGTCTGGCCGGTCCAGCCGCAGAAGGCGCGGCGGAAGCTGTTCGGTTCCTCGTATCCGAAGGCCCGCGCGATGGTCGGGACATCGAGCCGGGTTTCCGAGAGCAGCGCGCGGGCGCGGGTCTCGATGAAACGGGCCCTGAGTGCCCGGAACGAGGTCGCCTCGGCCTTCAGCGCGCGTTGCAGCGTGCGCGGTCCGACCGAAAGACGCCGTGCCACGCTCTCTTCGGAAAGATCGCCGATGACGAACTGCGTTGACAGCACCTGCAAGACCGCGTCGGCCATGGTTTTCGGGGCCGTCACCTTCATCATCGTCGGCAGCTCCGAGAAGGTGACCACGTGGTGCGCCCCGAGGGGGCTCGGGTTCGAAGCGTCCAGATCGGCGCGGCTGATGGCGAGCGCCGGGACGTCGGCTCCGGTCCGGATCGGCGCGGCGATGCTGTCGGCGAGGTAGCGCGTCCGGCCCGCATGCTCGCCGGTGGTCTCGATCCAGGGCGGGCACCAGTCTGGCCCGAGGAACTGCCGTACAACGTGCAGGAGCAGCAGGATCGAGCCGTCATCGAGATGGCGATTTCCGACCACGGTGCCGATCCCCGAGCGACGGCCCAAGAGCAGATGCCCGTCGGTCTCGTGCAGGACGATCTCCGACCCGGGATGCAGGAGCGGAAACGCCAGACGCCCGCGCAGCAGGGCCGCGCCAAGGGTGTCGGCCCCCATGACGTAGCGGGCATAGGCGTCATAGACCGTGTAGTCGAACCGGTCTCCCAGCCGCGCGCCGAGATCGGCGTCGCCGAGCGCACGGGCCACCTGTTCGATGACCTGCGCCTCGGCCCGGTAGGGCAAGAACCCGCTCTCTTCGCGCAGCACATTTCTGTTCAGGCCAGCGGTGCGCAAGGCGCGATCGACGGTCGCCTTCGAGGCGATCTCGTCAAGTAGCTGGATGGCGTGCCGAAACTCGACAA
>NZ_JBYNAH010000344.1:0-3219 GCF_059781815.1 Salipiger sp.
TATCCGCCGCTGGTGTTTGCAGGCGAAGCCCGCCGTCTTCGTGACGAGCTGGGCAAGGCGTCGCGCGGCGAAGCCTTCCTGCTGCAGGGCGGGGACTGCGCCGAGGCCTTCGACCAGTTCTCGGCCAATTCCATCCGCGACACCTTCAAGGTGATGCTGCAGATGGCGATGATCCTCACCTATGGCGCCAAGGTGCCGGTGGTGAAGGTGGGCCGTATGGCCGGCCAGTTCGCCAAGCCGCGTTCGGCCCCCACCGAGACCGTGGATGGCGTCGAGCTGCCGAGCTTCCGCGGTGACATCATCAACGAGCTGGCCTTCACCCCCGAGGCGCGCAAGCCGAACCCGCAGAAGATGCTGCAGGCCTACACTCAGGCGGCGGCGACGCTGAACCTGCTGCGCGCCTTCTCGACCGGTGGTTATGCCGACGTGCACCAGGTGCACCAGTGGACGCTGGGCTTCACCGAGGGCGAGAAGGCCGCGCGCTACCGCGACATGGCCAACCGCATCGGCGACACGCTCGACTTCATGAAGGCGGCGGGCATCGACAGCCACCGTTCGGCGGCGCTCCACCAGGTGAACTTCTACACCTCGCACGAGTCGCTGCTGCTCGAGTACGAAGAGGCGCTGACCCGCGTCGACTCGACCTCCGGTAAGTGGCTCGCGGGCTCCGGTCACATGATCTGGATCGGCGACCGCACCCGTCAGCCCGATGGCGCGCATGTGGAGTTTGCCCGCGGCGTGATGAACCCGATCGGTCTGAAGTGCGGCCCCTCGATGACCTCCGAGGATCTCAAGGTGCTGCTGGCCAAGCTGAACCCCGAGAACGAGGCCGGCCGCCTGACGCTGATCACCCGCTTCGGCGCCGGCAAGGCCGCCGAGCATCTGCCGCGCCTGATCGAGACGGTGCGCAGCGAGGGCGCCAATGTGGTCTGGGTCTGCGATCCGATGCACGGCAACACCATCAAGTCGGCCAGCGGCTACAAGACCCGTCCCTTCGACTCGGTGCTGCGCGAGGTGCGTGACTTCTTCGCGGTGCACCGCGATCAGGGCACCATTCCGGGCGGCGTGCATTTCGAGATGACCGGTCAGGACGTGACCGAATGCACCGGCGGCGTGTTTGCCGTGTCCGACGAGGATCTGAGCGACCGCTACCACACCGCCTGTGACCCGCGCCTGAACGCCTCGCAGTCGCTGGAGCTGGCCTTCCTCGTGGCCGAGGAGCTGACCTCGCTGCGCGACGACCACCCGCAGGTGGCGCACGGCTGATCCTCTCCGGATCTGGAACTTGCAGACGGCCGTCCTTCGGGGCGGCCGTTTTGCGTTTGTGGCGGGCAGAGGCCGTTTCCCGCCCATCGGGACAGATCCCCGGGAACCCCCGGCGGCGTTCGTGCGTAGGGCTGGGACCCGTCCAGACAGGAGATTCTCATGGGCCGCATTCGCATGAAAACCAAGCTCGGAGTCGCCGTCATGGCCGGCGCGATCGCCGCCACGCAGGCGGCTGCCGCGACCGACCTGTTCCAGGCGCTCCCCTCCGATGCCCGCGACCTGAACGGGATGCGCTGGGACAAGCGCCCGGTGCTGCTTTTCGCCCCGTCCGAGGATCACCCCGACTATGCCCGCCAGATGAAGATGCTGCGCGCCGCCGAAGCAGCGCTCGCCGAGCGCGACATCGTGGTGCTGAGCGATCTTGACGACCGCACGCCCTCGCCGATCCGACAGGGCTTTCAGCCCGGCGGCTTCAAGCTGGTGCTGGTCGGCAAGGATGGCGGCGTGAAGCTCGAGCAGGACGCGGTGCTGGCGCCGGAAGAGCTTTTTGCGGTGATCGACCGGATGCCGATGCGCCGGAACGAGATGTCCGACTGAGGCCGCCCGGCGCGAAGGACCGCGTCGATCAGGGCAACGGAAATGGGGCAAGCATTGTTGCTTGCCCCTTACTCGTGAAAAAGGATCTGGTCATCAAACCTGGATCGAGAGGGCCCGTTTCAGGCCATCTCGGCTTCTTCGGCCTTGCTCGCGTCGCCGAAATCCTTCGGCGAGAGCAGGGCCAGCTGATCTTCGGCCCAGTGCTGGGTGTCGCGCTTCTCGACCGAGGCGCGCAGCAGCTCCATCCGGGCGCGGCGCTCCTCTTCCGGCATGTCCAGAGCCATGTCGATGGCGAAGTCCATGGCGCGGCTCGAGAACGGGTTGGCCAAAACGGCGGCGCCCATTTCGACAGCAGCGCCAGCGAATTCCGACAGAACCAGCACGCCGTCGCCATCCTTGCGGGCGGCCACGTATTCCTTGCAGACCAGGTTCATGCCGTCGGCAAGAGGGGTGATCCACGCCACGTCCGCGACCTGATACCAGGCCACCAGTTCCTCGAAGGGAATGGCGCGCGAGATCAGCGCCACCGGCTGGAAGGTGAAGCTACCGAAGCGCCCGTTGATGCGGCCGGCGATCTCTTCCAGTTCCTTCTGGATCGGCTCGTAGACCGTCATGTTGCGGTTCGCCGGCACCGAGACATGTAGCAGCCGCACGATGCCGCGCAGTTCGGGGCGGCGCTCGAGCAGCCGCTCGAAGGCCAGAAGCTGATCGGCCCCGCCCTTGGTATAGTCGGTCCGACCGACGGAGAGCAGCACCTTGCTGTCGCCGATCTCTTCGCGGAAGCGCGCAGAGAGCTTGTCGGTCTTCTCGGAGGCGGCCAGCGACTTGATGTACTCGACATCCACGCCCACCGGCGTCACGCCAAGCTGCACGACACGCTCGTCGGTGTGGATCTCGGTCGGCACGGTGCGGTCGGACAGCGCCGAGCCTTCCGACATCATGTCGTTCTCGACCTTGATCCGCGGCACGTTGCCCACGTCGCGCAGCGAGCGCACGCAGGACACGAAGTTCGACGCGTAGCGCGGGATGTGGAAGCCGACCACGTCGCAGCACAGCAGCGAGTCGATGATCTCGCCACGCCATGGCAGCACGTTGAACATGTCCGCCGCCGGGAAGGGCGTGTGGTGGTAGAACGAGATCCGCACATCGGGGCGCATCTGGCGCAGGTAGCCGGGCACCAGCCACAGGTTGTAGTCGTGCACCCAGACGCTGGCGCCCTCGGCGGCCTCCGAAGCGGCGGCCTCGGCGAAGGCCCAGTTGACCTCCTTGAAGGTCGGCCAGTCGACGGGATCGTAGTTATACTTTTCCTTGAACCCGTGAAGGATCGGCCAGAACGCCTCTTTCGAGGTGACGTGG
>NZ_JBYNAH010000055.1:0-24497 GCF_059781815.1 Salipiger sp.
CGGCGGGGCTGGGCGGTGACCCACCCGACCAACGCCCCCGACGCGCTCTTCCCCGAAGAGCGCGTCGCCGTTTCACGGGCGATCCCCGCGCGTATCGCCGAGTTCGCCGGCGGCCGCACCGCCGCGCGCGCCGCCATGGCGCAGCTCGGCCTGCCGCCCTGCGCCATTCCCGCCCGGCCCGACCGCGCCCCGCACTGGCCGGAGGGCGTGGTGGGCAGCATCAGCCATGCCGGTCCGGTCTGCCTCGCGGTGGTCGGGCACAGCGCCGACTGGGAGATGATCGGCATCGATCTCGAACCCGACCGACCGCTGCCGACCGAGCTTGTCCCGGAAATCGCGATGCCCGAGGAACTGGTCGCGCTCGAACCACTGCCGGAGGCGCTGGCGGCAACCCGGATCTTCAGCGCCAAGGAAGCCGCCTACAAGGCGCAGTACCCGCGCACCGGAGCGCTTTTCGGCTTCGATGCGATGACGGCGAATCTGCAAATCGGGCGCATGATTATGGCGAAAAATGTCGGGCTCGGGCGCGGCGCGGTGCTGCCAATGTGGCAGCTTCTGGTCGCCGATTGCGTGATTTCACTCTGCCTAAGCGCGAAAATCGCGGAAAAACGCAGTAAATGAGGCTGAAATGAGGCCGTGATCCGCGATCCGGACACGAATTGTTTCCCATCCGTGCGCGTTTGAACGTGGCTAAATTGGGGCGAATTTGTTAATTTATGTCTCGAAAGCGGCGGGGCTCCGACGGGTTTTGGCCCCAATTGAGGGTCGGTCGAGCAAGTGGCGCTTTCTCCGAACGTAGGGTGGGGGCCAGACGTTGCCGGAGTAACGAGATGAACCAGTTCCAGTCGATCGGTGAGGTGCTGTCCGCACTGAAACGCCGTGCCCTGCTGATTTTCCTAGTGACCGTACTTGGTAGTGCCGCCTCCGTCTGGCTCGCCCTCAACCAAATCAAAGTCTATGAAGCCACCGCCGTGGTGCAGATCGAGGAAGGCCAGGTGCCCGACTCGCTTGCCGGTGCGTCGGCGCAAAATCCGGATGCCGCCCGCCAGGTGCGCCTGATCGAGCAGCGCCTGATGTCGCGCGACAACCTTGTCGCGCTGATGGAGGAGCACGAGCTGTTCGCCGGCGATCCGACGATGACGATGACCCAGCGTCTTGGCCGTATGCGGGAAGCGGTCTCGATCCAGGAGATTCGGACCAACTCGAACGCCTATCTGGCGGAGCAGGAGATGCCGTCCGGTCTGCGCATCACGGTCGTGCTGGCCGATGCTCAGAAGGCCGCCGATCTCGCCAACGAGATGATGTACCAGGTCATCAACCAGTCGCGTGACCGCAGCCTGAGCAGCGCCCGCGACACGCTGGCGTTCTTCGAGAGCGAGGAAGGCCGGGTCGAGACCGAGATCGAGGCGATGGAAGCCACGATCGCCACCTTCAAGCGCGACAACGCCGAGGCCCTGCCCAGCGGTATCAGCGCGCTGCGCACCCAGCTCAACACACTGGAGGAAAGCCAGCTCACCCTCGAGCGCGACATCGTCGAGATGGAGGGCAATTCCACACGCCAGCGCGAAGAGGTTCTGGCCCGTCAGCTCAACCTGATGCGCGAGCAGCAATCGCTGATCGAGCAGCGCATCGCCGAGATCGAGGGCCTGCTGCTGCGTGCGCCCGAGGTCGAGCGTGAGCTTTCGGCGCTCGAGCGCGATCTCGACCGGCTGAAGGATCAGTACAGCGTCATCACCCGCCGCAAGGCCGATGCCGAAATGGGGCAGATGCTCGAGGACCGTCAGCAGATGGACCGCTTCGAAGTGCTCGAGACCGCCCTCGTGCCCGAGGTCTCGGCTTCCAGCGGCCGCAAGAAGATCGTCCTGGCCGGGGCCATGGCCAGCTTCCTCGCCGGTGTCGCGCTGGCCTTCGTGGCAGAGCTTCTGAACCCGGCGATCCGCAGCGCGGCACAGATGGAGCGTGCGCTGGGCCTGCAGCCGGTGGTGGCGATCCCGGTGGTCGAGGCGCGGCGCGACCGCCGCGCCCGTCACCTGCGCTCGATCACCGCGGTTGGGCTGATGGCGGCTCTGTCGCTCGGTCTCTATCGGCTGTTCACCGACATCCTGCCCTGGCAGGGGATCGTGGAAAGGTTGCTGCCGCGCATGGCCCGGTCCTGAACGTCGCAGGGGCCGGGCCGGAGCCGGCCCCGCAGCGACGCTGGATCCAACCGGTCGACCCGGTGTCCTGTCCCGCCAGTCAGCTTGACGATCAGTAGGTGTACTGCCGGATCTTGCTGCCTTCGGCCTTGTTGAGCACGGTGCCGAGCAGCGGCACGTCCTCGCCAAGGCGGCGCTGGACCTCATGGACCTCTTTCTCGGTGGTGATGCCACCGCCGATGACGAGGATCACGCCGTCGAACTGGCCGCGGAACGCCATCACGTCATCGTAATAGAGCGCCGGCGGCAGGTCGAAGAGCAGCACGTCGGGCGCGAATTCGTCCTCGATCCGCGCCAGGGCGGTGCGGGTCTGCGGCGATTGCAGCAGTTCCGAGGCGTAGGGCTCGACAGTGCCGTTGAAGCCGAAGGCGATGTTGCGGCCGGCGTGAATGTCGTTCTCGCCCATGCGGATCAGGTGATCCACCGGCGGCACGAGACCGCGCAGTACATCGCCCATCGAGCCGGGATTCCTGACGCCCAGCACCTTGTGCAGCGACGGGCGGCGCAGGTCGCAATCAATGAGCAGCGACCGGCAGTTCTGTTGCCGCGACAGGCTGATGGCGAGATTGGCGGCGGTGAAGGTCTTGCCGCAATCCTTGGTCGGCGAGGTGATCGCCACCCGCTTCCAGCCCTTGTCCGCCAGCGCCTGCAGCAGCCGGGTGCGCAGCACGTCGAAAGCGGCATGGGCCGGGTCCTGCCGTTCGGCGGTGATGATGCGGTTGCGCTCGAGATGGCGCGGATTGACGGTGAATTCCTGCAGCCGGTGCCAGAGCGGCGTCGGCTTGCGCGCCGGGCTGTGCTGCGCCGGAGCGGGCTCCTGCGGCGCCTCTTCGACCGGGGCCGGGGCGGGGGTGGAGACCTTGTCGCCGTCATGCACGCGCAGGCGCTTGCGAATCTCCTCGCGCTTGGCGGCGGTCTGGCGGCGCGCTTCCGCGCGCGCCTCGGCCTCGCGCTGCGCCTCGGCGCGGGCCTCCTCGGCGGCACGCTGGCGCGCCTCCTCCTCGGCACTGCGACGGGCAGCCTCCTCGGCCGCGTGCGCGGTCTCCTCGGCCAGAGCCGCCGTGTCCTCCGCGCGGCGCCGGGCGACACGCCGGTCGCGGGTCTCGAGCGGTTCAATCGGCGGATCTTCGGGCCCGTCGTCGACGGGGTTGCGGTTCCTGCGCCGGAACTTGCGTCTTTCCACCATGGTCATGCCTCCGCACTCCGCAGATCACGCGGCGACCAATAGAATACCAGAACCTGAAACACCTGCATGGACCAGCCCGTTTTCCGGCGCGCCGCTCCCGTGGGGATTCGGCGCGCGTTAACCTTGCTTCCCCATAAAGCAGAGGAATTTGACCAGAATGAGGTAGGGTTTGCGGCATTGCTGCGCCAGCAAAGGCTCAGAACCCGATCAGGTTGGCCTCGGTGATGGCCTTGCGCACAAAGGCGGCGCGGTCGGTTTCGGGTGTCCAGTCGAGCATCGCCTTCGGCTTGGCGTTGGCGAAGGGCGAGAAATGCGCCCGGCTCTTCCAGTCGGCCAGCGACGGGCGCACCACGCCATGCTTGCGCAGGGCGTATTTCTTCAGCCCGTATTTCACCGCGTCCGACAGATAGAAGGCGGTGAGGTTGCCGCTGCTGACCCGGATGCGGGCGCCGAGCGCGTCGTGGATGGCATCGAAATAGCCGCGCCCCGAGAGCATCGGCTCGCCGATCAGGTTGAAGCTCTCGCCGATGGCCGAGGGCCTTGCTGCCATGCGCACCAGCCCGTCGGCCACGTCGTCGATCAGCACGAAGGGCAGGATGTTGTCGCCCGGGCCCCAGATCCGCACCGCGCCGGCGCCGTGCCAGCGCCCGATGCCCCAATGCTGCAGCGGGCCGCCATGGCCCACCACGATGCCGGGCCGCGCTATGGTCAGCGGCAGGCCCCGCTCGCGGTGCAGCTTCATCAGCTGGCGTTCGCACTCGGCCTTGGAGCGGGCATAGAGGTTGCGGTCGGTCATGTCCTCGGGGAAGGGGGTGTCCTCGGTGATGGTCTGGCCACCATCCGACATGTCGTAGCTGGCGATGGTGCCGGTATAGACCAGACGGTTCACCCCCGCCTTTTCGCAGGCCATGCCGATGCGGGTGGCGACGCCCACGTCGTTGATCAGCGCCTCGGACCACGTCTTGTCCATCGACTTGGCGAGGTTGAAGACCACCTCGATGCCCTGCATCGCCTCTGTCAAACCGTCGAGATCGTGCAGCGAGACGCCCACCGTCTCGACCTGATCGGGCAGGTCCGGGAAGGGGCCGGAGCGGCCGCGCGACAGCACCCGCACGTCATGCCCGTCGGCCACCAGCCGCCGGGTCAGCGCCCGCCCGATGAAGCCGGTACCGCCGATCACCATGGCGGTGGGCTTGGGCTTGCGCGTCTGCAGCGCGGGAGCTTTTACCGCCAGCGCCTCGGCCGGCAGCAGCGCCAGCGCATCGTCGAGCGCCTGCATCACCGTCACCGCGCTTTCGCCGCTGAAGCGGGGATCCTGCGGTTTGCTCATATCCTGATAGAGCGCCGCGTCCATGCCGCGGAAGCTCAGCGCATAGGGTCCCTTCTGGTTCAGCGAGACCGCCTGCCGGAACGCATTGACGCTGCCCTCGCGCAGGTGCTGCCAGCTCAGATCGAGCTGCTTGCGCAGCGGGTTCACGATCAGGTCGGAGCTGTTCTCGCGCTCGAGGATCAGCACGTCGGAGGCGAAATCGAGCCGTGCCCGCCCAGAGGAGCCGCGCAGCGTCACCGAGCGGTCGTCCTGCGTCTCGACCAGCGAAACGGTGAAGGTGATCTCGACCTCGCCGGCGCGGGCGAGGATGCGGAAGGCCTGCGGGCGCGGGTCATTTCCGGGCAGGTCGACCGGCTTGGTGGCCTCGGCGAAGGTGATCTCGGGGGGGCCGAAGAGATCGACGGCGAAGGCCATCAGGTGCGGGCCGACCTCGAGCAGCAGGTTCTTCGGCTCGCGCAGGAGCCACAGGTTGAACGGCCCCGAGCGCAGCGGCGACAGCGGCAGCGCATAGCTGATCTCACAGGCCGAGACCCGACCGAGATCGCCGGCCAGCATCATCTCCTTGAGCCGCACGTAGGACGGCAGGCCGAGGAAGTTGTGCCCGGCATGGAAGCGCTTGCCCGCGGCCTTGGCGGCGGCGAGGATCTCGCGCGTGTCGTCGGCGCTTTCGGCCACCGGCTTCTCGACCAGCACGTGCAGCCCGGCCTCGAGGCACTGGATCGCCAGCGGCTTGTGCAGCTGCGGCGGGGTGAGGATGTGGACGGCCTCGCAGAGCCCGCTTTCGATCAGCGCCTCGACGCTGGTGAAGGGCTGCGCGCCATAGGCCTCGGCCATGCCCTTCGCTGCGGGTTCCGACAGGTCGCAGACCGCGGCGACGGAAACGCCGGGCGCGGCGGAGAGCGCATCGGCGTGCCAGGTGGCGATGTAACCGGCCCCGATCAGGCCCACGCGGAGAGGTTCGGACATGGAAACGTGCCTCACTTGTACTCGATGATGCGCATCTGCGCGTTGCGGCGGTGGCGCCAGTGATAGGTCGCCATGCCGATCATGTTCGGGATCTTCGACAGCGTCAGAAGGACGCTGTGTCGGTAGGCTTCGCACGGGGGCAGACCCTCGCGGATCAGGCCCTGCGCGGTGCGGTAATAGTTCAGCGCGTACAGTCCCAGTCCGGCCACCGGGAAGCCCCACCAGAGCGCCGCGCCCAGCAGGATGAAGAGCGGCAGCGCCAGCCCGTAGACCAGCACCCGCTGACGCTCGCGCCGGAAATACTCCGGGTGAAGCGCGCCCACCTGCGCAAAGCCGTGGCCGGTGCGCACGGCGCGGGTCCACCACTGGCCGAAACGGTGCGTGTCGGCGTCATGGCGGGTCATTTCCACGGGGATGCGTTCGAGCCTCCAGCCGGCCTTGCGCAGCCTCGTGCAGAACTCGTCATCCTCGGCGGCGATCACGGTGGGATCGAAGCCGCCGACGGCGCGGAAGGCCTCGGCGCGCACCAGCATGTCGCCGCCACAGGCGAGGATCTCGCCAGCTGGGCGGCGCCACTCGAAATCGGCCAGCTGGTTGTAGAGCGAGGCGTCGCGGTGGATCTCGGAGCGCCAGCCGGTGACAAGCCCCAGCTGCGGATTGGCTTCGAGATGAGCGCGGGCGCGGTCGAGATAGCCTGCCACAAGCGTGCAGTCGCCGTCGATGAACTGCACGAATTGCGGGTCTATCAGCGCCTCGAACCCGGCATTGCGGGCGCGGGCGGCGGTGAAGGGCGTGCTAAGATCGAGCTCGACCACCGTGGCGCCGGCGCGGCGCGCCTCGGCGAGGCTGTCATCGGTGGAGCCGCTGTCGACATAGACCACCTGCCGTGCCTGACCCGCGACCGAGGCGAGCGCCGCGACCAGCCGCGCGCCCTCGTTGCGCCCGATCAGCACCAAGTCGACCGGGGTCATTTCCGGGGTCATTCCAGCACCTCGCGCTTGGCCGGGCTGTCGCCCTCGGCATAGGCGGTGAAGAGATGCGACAGCCGCGCCGCCTCGATATGGATGTTGAACTCGGCCTCGACGGTGGCGCGGCCGACAGTGCCCATGACCCGGCGCTGGTCGGCGCTTGCAAGGAGCTGTTCGATGGCCTCGGCCAGCGCGGCGGCATCGCCCGGCGGCACGAGCACGCCGTTCTCCCACTGGGTGACAAGTTCGGGGATGCCCGCGATCTGCGTGGCGACCACCGGCACGCCCGCCGCCATCGCCTCCATCAGCACCACCGGCACGCCTTCGGCAAAGCTCGGCAGCACGAAGACGTCGCTCTGCGCCAGCGCCTCGGCGACCTCGGATTGGCTCTGGTAGCCGAGAAACACCACCGTCTCGCCCAGCGGCTTGGCGCGCGCTTCGAGCGCCGCGCGCTCCGGCCCGTCGCCGATCAGCGCCAGCCGCACCTGCGGGAAACGCTCTCTCAGCGCCGCCACCGCCTCGAGCAGGATCGGTACCCCCTTCACGCCCGCCAGCCGCCCGACGAAAAGCAGCGTCTGGCCCTTGTGCGGCGCGGTGTCGTAACGCACCGGGTCGATGCCGCAATGCACGATGTGCAGCTTGTCCCAGTGCGCCGCATCGGCGAAGCACATGAGCTGCGAGCGGCAATATTCCGAGATGCAGGCGACGAACTGCGCCCGCGCGGTCTTTTCGTCGATGCGCCAGTGATGCGGCTCGAAGAAGATGTCGGGGCCGTGGATGGTGAAGCTATAGGGAATGTCTGAGAGTTCGCTCGCCAGCATCGCCACGGTGCAGGACGCCTTGGCGATGTGGTTGTGCAGATGCTCCACGCCCTCGGCCCTGAGACGGTCGGCCAGCACCGCCGCCTCGAGGAAATAGATCAGGTTGTAGAGCCGCCCCTTGAAGCCCTTCGGCGCGGTCTGCCACGCCAGCCGCAGCGCGCGGAGGTAGCGCGCGGGGCGGAGCGCAAAGCCGAGATGCGCCTTGAGCAGGCGCAGCGGGTTCTTGGCGGCGGCGATGACCTTGAAGGTGCGTGCATGCTCGTCGCGCTGTTCGGGGCCGACCAGATGCTCGGCGCCGGTGGTGCGGATCGAGCAGGTCAGCACCTCGTGGCCGAGCGCGCGCAGCGCCGCCACCTCGCGCTGGATGAAGGTGTCCGAGGCACGGGGGTATTCCCCGGTCAGGTAGGCCAGCTTGGGCAGGCTCATGTCTCGCTCTCCAGCGTATCGCGCAGCAGGGTCTCGAACGGCGCATCATCGGCGCCGCCGAGGCTCGCCCGGAGCGCGGTGTTGGGCCAGTGCAGCGGCATGATCCGGGCGCGCAGCACCGGCTCGCGCAGCAGGCCGGGCAGGCGGTTTTCGAAGCGCTTCAGGGCGCGGGTGAGCGACAGCCACAACGTCCACGGCACCTCGATGGCCGCCCTGGGCCAGCCTGCCGCCTCGCGGTGGGCGGCGACGAAGCGGCTGCGCGTCGGCAGGTCGTCGTCGATCACGTTCAGCGCCGTCATGCCCTGTGGGTCGGTGAGGCTCGCCGAGACCAGCGCGCGGGCCACATGGTTCACGTGCACCAGCGGAAGCGCACCGTCCGAGGCCAGCGTGACCTGCAGCGGCCCGGCCCAGAAGCCGTTCAGCGCGTGCCATGTCCGGCCCGGACCCCAGACCGCGCCCGGACGCATCAGCCAGAGCGGCTGCAGCGCGCCCTGACAGAGCACCTCCTGCGCCAGCTTCGACTCAGCATAGGCGTCTTGCGCGTGGCCGGGGCGGTTGAGCGGGCTGCGCTCGGTCACCGTCTCGCCGGGCGCGAGCTTGGTCAGGTCGTAGACCGCGATCGAGCTCACCAGCACAAGCCGGATCTCATCGGGCAGTGCGGCGAGCAGGTGGCGGGTGCCCGCCAGCGTGTCGCCTTCGATGGCGGCGCTGTCGCCGCCAAGATGCGCTGCCGCGTGGATCACCGCGCCGCAGCCCCGGAGCGCTCGGCGCAGCGTGAGCACCGCGGAGGGCTCGGCCAGATCGGCGCTCACCACCGTCACGCCGTGGTCGTTGGACCATTCAGGCGCGACGGTGCTGCGCACCACCGCCACCACCTCGAGACCGCGGGCGCGGGCCTCGGCCACCGTGGCGCGGCCGATGAAGCCGCCGGCGCCGGTGATCAGGATGCGGCTCACCTCGCCCCTCACTTCGCCGCCTACTTCGCCCATGGCATCGGCTCCATTGGATCGCAGCGCGTGGTCATGCGCTGGGCGCCGCTCAGCTCGCCGGCGTTCTGCATCGCCAGCGTGACCTCGGTCATGTGCAGGGCGAACTCCGCCGAGAGGCGGCAGGGGCGATCCTGCTCGAGCGCCTCGAGCATCTCGGCCGGGCCCAGCATGAAGTTCATCGCCGCCGCGCCCCAGCGCTTGACCTTGGGATGGGTCTCGCGCCCGAGCTTCACGCGGCGCGGGAAGGGGTTCTCCATCAGGCGTCGACGGATCGTCATGCGCTTGGCATAGGTCACCTTGGCGCTGTTGTCCCAGGCCGCCCCGCTGCGCAACACGCCCTTGTCGCCGATGACCCGGATCGAATGATCGTGTGGCGCGACGATGGAGCAGGTCAGCCGCGTCACCGGGCCGTTATCGAAGAACAGCGTGGCAATGCTCAGGTCGGGCGCCATCGGGCCGTTGCCGGTCTTGTCCGGGATGGTCTCGGCGCTGGCCGCGACCACGGTGCGCACCGTGCCGAACCACGAGATCAGCCAGCCCAGGTAGTAGCCCGCATGTTCCAGCGTGCAGCCGACGCGGAATTCATCCTCGTAGGGCCACGGCGCGCCGCTCTCGCTCAGCCATTTGCGATAGGCGGCCTGTGGCACAAAGCCGTCGTCGAGCTCGGCATAGATCGCCCGTGGCGTGCCGGCGATGCCCTTGCGCAGCGCGTATCCGATGGTCTGGGCCGTCTCGCCCAGCACCGAGCAGGGCGCCGAGGCCAGCAGCAGGCCACGTTGAGCCGCCAGCGCGTGCAATTCCTTGGCCTGGTCCAGCTGCATCGCCAGCGGTTTTTCGGAATAGACGTGGTGCCCGGCCTCGAGACAGGCGCGGTTCAGGTCGTAATGGGCCGCAGGGTTGGTGAGGTTCAGGACCACTCCGCCCTCGGGCGCCTGCGCGAGGAACTCGGCGAGTGAGGACCGTTTCGGCAGGTTCCAATGGGCGCAGAACCGATCGAGCCGGGCGGCGTCGCGGTCGTAGACCCCGGCGACCTCGATGCCCTCCATCGCCTGCAGCGAACGCAGGTAGAGATCGGCCACGAAGCCGCAACCGAGGATCGAGATTCGGCGGGTCATGCGGTGCGCCTCCTGCCGGGCATGTCGAGTGTGGCCCCGCAGCGGCGGGACGGGAAAAGAACGGGCATCAAAACAGTACTCACGAATCCTGAACCGGCCGGCTGTTTCCGTTGAACAGACAATTTTGACGATAATTCGGCAGGTCGCGCCGATATGCCGGCAAAGCGCTGACGGTTCGGAAAACCTCTCAGGTTGCGACCCGGGAGACACGGTTCGCGGGAAATCGCCACATTACGGACCTCCTCCTGCCCTGAATTTGAGGTATGACAATTCTGGGGTTTGGAGTGGATGCGACGTTTTATGGATTTTAGAGTGTCCGGTGAGCGGATTTCGGTCAATGTTCCGACCTGGGCCGTGTTGCAGGCCCGCGTGACCGAGCGCCTTGCCCAGCGGCAGGGCTTTGCCCTTGCGACGATCAATCTCGACCATCTCGTGAAGCTGCGGCAGTCGCCCCAGTTCCGGCGCGCCTATGCGGCGCAGGATTTTGTCATCGCCGACGGCAATCCGATCGTCTGGATGTCGTGGCTGGCGAAGCGCCCGGTGGAGTTGATCCCGGGCTCGGACGCGCTGTTTCCGATCGCGCGCATCGCCGCCAAGCAGGGGGTGACCGTGGCGCTGGTCGGCAGCACCCCCGCGACGCTCGCGGCCGCCAAGAGCTATCTCGAGCGCGAGATACGCGACCTCGAGGTGGTGACCACCATCGCGCCGCCGATGGGGTTCGACCCGGCCAGCGCGGACTCCGATGCGATCTTCGAACAGATCGCCGCCTCGGGCGCGGGGCTGTGCTTTGTGGCGCTGGGCGCGCCCAAGCAGGAGATCTTTGCCGCCGCCGGGCGCCGCAAGGTGCCGCATGTCGGCTTCGCCTCGATCGGGGCGGGGCTCGATTTTCTCGCCGGAACCCAGTCCCGGGCACCGGAACTGGCGCGGCGCTTCGCGCTGGAATGGCTGTGGCGCGCGCTGAGCAGCCCGAAGCGGCTGGTGCCGCGCTACCTGCAATGCATGGCGATCCTGCCGGGGCAGATGTTTGCCGCGATGCTGCAGCGCTTCCGCTCGCCGCAGCACTGACGCCCCTCAGCCGAGGTGGCGCGGCCTGCGCCGCCGCAGCAGGAGCAGATCCTTCAGCTTTCCCTTGAGCCCGCGCGGCGGCAGCACTTCGGTGTCCTGCTCGAACACCGCGCCGGTGAGGTCCGGGTCGCAGCGCAGCGCCAGCTCGACGCCCCATTTCGCCGCGGTCTCGGGAGGGAGGCCATCGGGAATGCCCATCTCGGTCTGCAGCATCCCGGGCATCCAGTCGCCGATGACGATGCCGGGGAAGCGGTCGGCCAGATCGGCGATCAGCGCGCGGGTGAAGATCCGCGCCGCGCCCTTCGAGACGGAATAGGCCGAAGAAGCGGGCAGCGGGTGCAGATCGGCGAAGGTCGCCACGTTGAGGATACGCCCGCGCCCGGTCTCGCACATCTGCCCGAGCGCTTCGCGCGAGCAGGCCACCACGCCGCCGAGATTAATCGCCACGGTGTCGAGAAAGCTCTCGGTGCTCTCGTCGAGCATGTCGCGGCGCGGATAGACGGCGGCGTTGTTGATCAGGAGCGCGACCGGGCCATGCGCGGCGCGGATCTGCGCAAAGCCCGCGCGCACCGCCTCCGGATCGCTGACATCGAGCGGTACTGCGTGAAAACCGGCACCGGCGCGCGCGGCGGTCTCGGCCAGCGCCTCGGCACGGCGACCGGTGCCGATCACGGTGAAGCCCTGCCGCGCCAGCTCGACCGCAAGGGCGCGGCCAAGGCCGGAGCCGGCGCCGGTGACGATGGCGGGGCCGTCCTGCGGGGTGAGGCGGGTCATGGCGTCTCCTTCAGGATGGCGTCGGCCACGCGCAGGGCGTTGGCGGCAATGGTCAGGCTCGGGTTCACCCCCATCGACGTGGGCATGAAGGAGGCATCCGCGACCCAGAGGTTGCGCAGCTCATGCGCGCGGCAATCGCGGTTCAGCACCGAGCTTGCGGGGTCGTCGCCAAAGCGCAGCGTGCCGCTCGGGTGGCCGAAATTCAGTTCCGGGCCCATGCCGAGGAACGCCCGCCGATGGCCCTTGAAGGCGCGCGAGATCGCGCGGCGGAAGGCGCGGCGGCGGGCCAGCAGCTCGGGGTGGTAGCTGTACTCGACCGAGAGGCGTTCCGGATGCGCTGGGTCATAGGTCACGCGGTTCTCGGTATAGGGCAGATCCTCCATCAGGCCGACGAAGATCTGCGCGTGGCCGAAGAGCCTTGCCGCGATGGCGGCGGGGATGCGGGTGAGCTGCGACAGGCCCGGCACGCGGGCGAGTGGCGAGCGCGCCAGCATCAGGTTCAGGTAATGCACGATCTCGCCATAGGAGGCGCGAATGCCCATCGCCTGGATCATCCCCAGCCGTTCTCCGTCGCGCAGATAGAGATCGCGCAGGGCGATGGCCTTGGTGGCACCGTCATCGGGCGTGCCGCGCGGCGGCCAGAGCGCGAACATCTCGTTGAGGTGGAACATCAGGTTGCGCCCCACGAGCCCCGAGCCGTTGGCCGCGCCGCCGGGCCAGGCCTCGCAGCTTGAGGCCAGCAGCAGACGCGGCGAGCCGAGCGCGCCGCCTGCCAGCACGATGCGCGGGGCTGTGAAGACCCGTGTCTCACCATCGATGCGGGTTTCCACGCCGCTCACCCGGTCGCCCGCGCCAAGAAGCCGGGTCACCTCGGCGCGGTCGATCAGCGTGGCATTGCCGGTGGCGAGCGCCGGCTCGACCCCGGCAGAGCGGCCATCCATCTTACAGCGCTTCGGGCACTTGCTGCCGAGGCAGTTGAGGCAGCCCTCGACGCGCTCGATGGCGGTATGGGCGTGGTAGGGATGCAGCCCGCCATGCTCCAGCGCCGTCATCAGCGCGGCCTCCGTGCCGGTGAGGGCGGGCGGTGGATCGAGCGGCAGCGGCGGCTCGGGCGAGAGCGGATCGGGGGTGCCGTGCAGGTGGTAGAGCTTTGCCGCGCGGTCGAACCACGGGCGCATGGCGTCGAACCCCACGGGCCAGCCGCCGGTCGGATGCGGGCGGCCCTCGGTCGGCTCGAGATCGTGGCGCTCGGGCCGTTCCAGCGTCGCGGCATAGAACACCGACGAGCCGCCGACCCCGGCGCCGAGCGGCGCGTAGAAGCGGCTTTCGCGGCCGTCGAGCGTGGCGTGCAGCGGCTCGGGCCAGAGGCCGCGGGCGCGCCGTGCCTCGGGCACGAAGATTTCCGACAGGCCATTGCGCTCGGCCCGCTGGCCTGCGGCACCCTGTTCGAGGAACAGCACCTTCTGCCCGGCTTCGGCCAGCGCCCGTCCCACCGTACCGCCACCGATCCCGGTGCCGATGACGATGACGTCCCACTGGCCGTCCACGGCGCTCACGAGCCGGTACCGGGGTCGCGGGCAAAGACCGGCGCGAAGAGGTCGCGCAGCGCCAGGGCGGCGGAGTTGGTGACGTGGTTGTTGTCGAAATAGTAGCCGGTGCCGTCCTGCAGTGCGTGGCAGGCGCTGTCATCGCAAAGCCGGGGCCACGGGTCGATCCAGCCGACCGCACCGGCCTCTGCCATGGCGCGCCACGGTGCTTCGGCGGGGGCGATGCGCTGGGCGAGGGCCGCGCGCGGGATGCTGGTCTGGGTGACCTTGTGGCGGGCCAGCGGCCAGCCCTCATGTGCGGCCTCACGCGCGGCGACGCGGCTGTCATATTGGGCGATCTCGGGCGGCTGGCGCAGCACCACCACCTCGTCGAAATGATCGAAGAGCTGCGCGACGGTGGCCTGCGCGGCCTCGGCGACGATGTCGGATTGCTGCATGTCGAGCCGCGTGGGCGCCTCGAGCGGGTGCACGGCGATGGTGTTGCCGGCATCGAGCCCGATGCCGGTGCCGTTGGCATAGTAGCTCCAGCGCCCGATGAGGAGGACGGTCTTGAGGCTTGGCAGACGCTGGAAGCTCTGGCCGATCTGCAGGTTGGCATTGGTGCAGGCGGTGTCCTGCGCCAGCGTCGCGGCGCTTTCGACCTTGCGCACGCCGAAGAGCGGCGGGCAGCCGGCGCGCCAGATGATCAGGCCGGGGCGACCGGCCTCGTGGGCGGCCAGGTCGAGCCCCTCCTTGAAGGCGCGCACGTGGCTGTCGCCCCAGACCAGCACCTGCGGATCTCCCTCGGGGCCGATGGGGCAGATCTCGAGCCCCATGAGCGGGCCCTCGGATGGCGTCTGGCAGCGGCTCCAGTCCTGCAGGAAATCACCGGATGCGGCGATGTGGATGCGGGCCTCGGGGCCGAACCGGTCGGGCAGCCCGTCGGTCAGGTAGAGCCACGCGCCGACCGCCAGAGTGGCCGCCGAGGCGGTCACGGTGGCGCCGAGGATCACGAAGCCCGGCACCTGCGCGCGCCGCACCGGCGTTTCGACATAGCGCCACGACAGCCACGCCAGCCCGACCGAGAGCAGCATCCACAGCACCGCCTCCCAAAGCCCGGCATATTCTCCGCGCAGGTAGAGCGACAGGGTCAGGACCGGCCAGTGCCAGAGATACAGCGAGTAGGAGATCTTGCCGAAGAACACCGCCTCGGGTGCCGAGAGCATCCGGTTGACCGGGTTCTGCCCGCGGCCATTGGCAAGCAGCAGCACCGTGCCAAGCACCGGCACAAGCGCCAGGAGGCCGGGAAACAGCGGCCCGGCGGGGATCAGCAGGATCGCGGCCGCGACCAGCAGCAGCCCGGCGAGGCTCAGCACCGTGTAGCCGCGCCAGCGCCGACCGCTCTCGCAGCCCCAGATCGCCAGCAGAACGCCGCTCAGAAGCTCCCAGGCGCGGAAGGGGAAGAGGTAGAACGTGGCGGTCTGATAGGGCGGCGTGAGCCAGACGCAGGCGATGAAGGAGGCCAGCCAGCAGCCCACCAGCGCGGCCAGCAGGGCGCGGCGGTTGCGCGACAAGAGCAGAATGAAGAGCGGCAGGAAGATGTAGAACTGCTCTTCGTCGGCGAGCGACCAGGTGTGCAGCAGGGCCTTCTCGTCCGAGGCGCTGTCGAAATAGCCGGCCTGACGGAAGAACAGGACGTTCGAGAGATAGACCGTCGCCGCGATGAGCTGCTTGCCGAATTCGCGGAACTCGAAGGGCAGCAGCAGCGCCCAGCTCAGTGCCGTCGTGACCAGCACCATGGTGAAAAAGGCCGGGGCGAGGCGGCGGAAGCGGCGGATGTAGAAGTGCCGCAGCCAGATCCGTCCGGTGGCATCGTATTCGCGCCAGAGGATGCCGCCGATCAGAAAGCCCGAGATCACGAAGAAGATGTCGACACCGACGAAGCCGCCCTCGAGCCCGGGAATGCCGAAGTGATAGAGAACCACGGCGAGAACGGCGATGGCGCGCAGCCCGTCGATATCGCTGCGATAGGGCAGCGAGCCGTGGCCTTGGCCGGGGTCTTCGTGGTCGGATGCGTCTTGCGTGGGTGCGGACTGTTTCATCACTCGAAATCCGGATTCTCCGGGAACACACTGGCACAACGACACGCGTTGGTCGCGCCCCTGGCTCTTCTATCAGGGGCAACTGGGGCGAAATAAAGGCGCGGGCCCGGCCGGGCGAACGCTAGGACGCAAAGGTTGCGCTTTGGTCAATGCCGCAGGGCCCCGGGAGGGGCCGGCTGCGGGGACTGGCGAGACGGGGCAGGGCCGGGCGCGCGGACCGGTCGCGGAGCGGTCTTCGGCGCGCGGAACGGCGGAACGGCAAGAGGTCGGGAAGCGAATGCAATGACGGGCGCAGAGGCGCGCTCTTGCGGCGGAACAGCTTCCGCCCCGGCGCTCAGGCGGGCGCGACGGCCCGGCCAAAAGCATGCCTTACATGATGGATTGCCATTTGAACCCGGTCTCCGGGGCCGAGGTCGTCAGCGCGACGTCCTGCCCGCTCTTCAAGCGCTCGGCATAGCCGGTCAATGCGCCTGCAAGAAGCCATGTCAGCGAGGTGAGCGTGGCGTTGGGGATCAGGTCTGCGACGTTGATCGCGAGGATCAGGGACAAGGGCGCGATGAAGGGCGAGAGCCGCTCTGGCGGCGACCGGCGCACCTCGCGCCAGAGCAGGAAGATCGGCAGCACCAGCAGGCCGAACTCGGCGAGGAAGCCGATCCAGCCATACACGCCGATGACGATGACCCAGCGTCCGTCGGTGACGGTCTGGATGTTGCCCGAGACCGGATCGAGAATGTGGTTCCGCCCCCAGCTTCCCCAGCCGACGATCGGCTTCTGATAGGCCCGGTCGAGCAGGATCCGCTCCTGGGTGAAGCGGAACTCGAGCGAGCTCGCCCGCTCTTCGTCGATGCTGGCGGCGGCGGCGAGGATGCGCTCCTCGGGCACGGTGTGGGTGCCTTTCATGATCGGATAGACGATGGCGAGAAGGCCGATCAGCAGCGCCACGCGGATCTGCATGATGCGGCTCAGGAACAGCAGGCAGGGCAGGGCGATGGCGGCGAAGAGAAGCGCGCCGAGAGACTTCGAGGCCACCAGAACCAGGAGCAGGTAGAGCGCGATGAGCAGCGTGCGCGGCGTGTTGAGCTTGCTGTCCTGTTTCCAGAGCGCGACCGTCGCGACGGTTGCCGTCATGATGAAGAACGACACCCAGAGCCCGTGATAGAGAAACACCACGGGGCGATAGCCGTCGCCGCGGATCGACTGCGAGAAGAGGTGCTGGTAGTAGCCGTAGACCCAGTTGTTGACCTGCGGCGAGAGGCGCAGCTCGACGAGCATCGGCACGGTGTAGATCACGCCGCAGACCATCAGCGCCACGAGAAAGACCCGCTGCGAGCCGCCATCGGCGAGGTACTGGCGCGCCAGCAGGAACGGCGTCACGAGGATGAACTGCTGCAGCATCAGCGCGATCGCGTCCTTGATCGTGAGGCCGGGCAGGCCGACCTGTCCGTAGAACACCGGTTCGGTATTGGTCGCGGTGGTCACCACCGGGATGAAGATGAAGATTGCGAGCAGCAGGCGCGCGAGTTTCGACTGCGGGATCAGCAGGCCCTGTGGGCCGAACTTGAAAATGCAGATCGCGAAGGCGGCGAGCGCGGGGATGTTGTGCTTCGACAGTTGCGGCATCAGCGGCAGATCGAAGGCCGCCGGGGGTTCCGGCAGGAACAGGTAGCCGAGCATCAGCGACAGGATCAGCGCCCGGTCCGCCTGCAGGCGCCGGAACAGGGCGATCGTCACCAGCGGCCAGATGGCCAGCATGAGGTAGGCGAGAGGGTTCGGCATACTCGTGCTTCGCAGATCGTTACGCGGCGCTCCGTGACCCCCACATGCCCCGGATTGCCCCGCGACCATAGCAGCGGAGCCGGGGCTTGTCGCCCTTCGGGATCGGAAGGACGCGGCGGGCTGGCAGATATGGCACAGCGGTCTCAACGCGCTGTCAAGGCCAGGGAGCCCCGTCCTCCGAGCCCGGATCGACGGTGCATTTCCGTCAAGGCCGGAGCGGACCGGGCGCGTCTGTCCTCGACACGCAGGGGCTGACGGGGGCGGGTTTCTGCGGTGTCTTGCGTGGCGGTCTCGGCCTTCGGTAGGCGACGCCTTGCCTGTGGCACGGCTGCCGCAGCCCGTGTCTGCAATGCCACTGGTCAGGTTGCGAGCGCTGGCCTAGCTTTCCGTGGAAGGGAGCAGCCAGCGGATGAGCGACCAGCCGATCATCGACCTGAGCCCGCGGATCTCGGACGAGATCCGCAAGACGACCTGCTACATGTGCGCCTGCCGTTGCGGCATCAACGTGCACCTGACGGCGGGCCGCGTCACCTATATCGAGGGCAACCGCGATCATCCGGTGAACCGGGGCGTGCTTTGCGCCAAGGGCGCGGCCGGGATCCGCCAGGTGCTGTCGCCAGCCCGGCTGCGCGCGCCGCTGCGCCGGGTCGGGCCGCGCGGCTCGGGGGAGTTCGAGGAGATTAGCTGGGAAGAGGCGCTCGAGACGGCGGTGTCGTGGCTTAAGCCGTTGCGCGAGCGGGCGCCGGAAAAGCTCGCCTTCTTCACCGGGCGCGACCAATCGCAGAGCTTCACCGGCTGGTGGGCGCAGCAGTTCGGCACGCCGAACTACGCCGCCCATGGAGGCTTCTGCTCGGTCAACATGGCGGCGGCGGGGATCTACACGCTGGGCGGCGCGTTCTGGGAGTTCGGCGCGCCCGACTGGGAGCACGCGAAGCTCTTGCTGCTTTTCGGGGTGGCCGAGGATCATGACAGCAACCCGATCAAGCTCGGCCTCGCACGGCTCAAGGCGCGCGGCGCGAAGATCGTCGGCGTGAACCCGATCCGCTCGGGCTACAACGCCATTGCCGATGAATGGGTGGGGATCACGCCGGGCACCGATGGGCTGTTCATCCTGTCGCTGGTGCACGAGCTGCTGCGCGCCGGGAAGATCGACCTCGACTTCCTCGCCCGCTTCACCAACGCGCCGGTGCTGCTCGATTGCGATCCGAAATCCGAGACGCAGGGTCTCTTCCTGCGCGACGCCGAGGGGCGTCCGCTTGTCATCGACCGCCGCACAGGCAAACCGGCGCCGTGGGATGGCGAGGGGGTTGAGCCCGACCTGCGCGGGCGGTTGCGGCGCGCCGGGATCACCCACCGCGCGGTGATGTTCGAGCTGGCCGAGCGTTACCTCGATCCGGCCTACGCTCCGGAGAAGGTGGCGGAACGCTGCGGCATCGCGCCGGACCAGATCCGCCGGGTGGCGGCGGAACTGGCCCGCGCCGCCTTTGACGATCCGGTGGTGCTCGAACGCCCCTGGACCGATTTCCGCGGCGTTGCACATCAGACCATGCCTGGCCGGCCGGTGGCGGTGCACGCCATGCGCGGCATCTCGGCCCATGCCAACGGCTTCCAGACCGCCCGTGCGCTGCACCTTCTGCAAAGCCTGTTCGGCGCCGTCGAGACCCCGGGCAGCTTCCGTTTCAAGCCGCCCTATCCCAAGCCCGCCGAGGCCCATCCGCGCCCGCAGTTCCGCGCCACCCCCGGCCAGCCGCTCAAAGGCCCGCATCTGGGCTATCCGCAGGGGCCGGAGGATCTCGCGCTGCACGAGGACGGCAGTGCTGCGCGCATCGACAAGGCTTTCACCTGGGAGAACCCGCTCTCGCCGCACGGGCTCATGCACATGGTGATCTCGAACGCGGCGGCGGGCGATCCCTACCTCATCGACACGCTGTTTCTCTACATGGCCAACATGGCGTGGAACTCGTCGATGAACACGCGCGGCACCATGGAGATGCTCACCGCGCAAGACGAGGACGGCGAATATGTCATCCCGCGCATTATCTATTCCGACGCCTACAGCTCGGAGATGGTGGCCTATGCGGACCTGATCCTGCCCGACACCACCTATCTCGAACGCCACGACTGCATCTCGCTGCTCGACCGGCCGATCTCGGAGCCCGACGCGGCGGCGGACGCGATCCGCTGGCCGGTGCTCGAGCCCGACCGCGACGTGCGGGCCTTCCAGTCGGTGCTGCTGGATCTTGGCGCGCGGCTGGGCCTGCCGGGGATGGTCGAGGCGGACGGCTCGGCCCGCTATGCCGATTACGCCGATTACATCACCAACCACGAGCGCAAGCCCGGCATCGGGCCGCTCGCGGGCTGGCGCATGGGGGCCACGGGGCTGAGCCACGGGCGCGGCGAGCCGAACGCGGCGCAGCTCGACAGCTACATCGCCAATGGCGGTTTCTTCACCGCGCATGTCCCGCCAGAGGCCGCCTATTACAAGCCGTGGAACACGGCCTATCAGGATTGGGCGGTGGGCTTCGGTCTCGCCGATAAACCGCAGCCCTACCTGATCCAGCTCTGGTGCGAGCCGCTGCGGCGCTTGCAGCTCGCCGCCGAGGGCAAGGGCGCGGTGCAGCCACCGGAGCATCTGCGCGGGCGCATCCGGGCCACGCTCGACCCGCTGCCGATCTGGTACGCGCCGCTCTCGGACGCGTTCGAGGACCCGGCAGAGTTCCCCGTGCATGCGCTCACCCAGCGCCCGATGGCGATGTATCATTCCTGGGGCAGTCAGAACGCGTGGCTGCGCCAGATCCACGGCCAGAATCCGCTCTACCTGCCGAGCTACTGGTGGCAGAAGCTGGGGCTCAAGGAGGGGGACTGGGTGCGCGTGACCTCGAGCCATGGCGGTATCACCGTGCCGGCGGCGCATATGGCGGCGCTGAACAAGGACACGGTCTGGACTTGGAACGCCATCGGCAAGCGCAAGGGGGCCTGGGCGCTTGATCCGGACGCGCCGGAGGCGACCAAGGGGTTCCTCCTGAACCATCTGATCCACGAGCTGCTGCCCGAGCGCGGCGACGGGCTGCGCTGGGCCAATTCCGACCCGGTGACCGGGCAGGCGGCGTGGTTCGACCTGCGGGTGAAGCTCGAGAAATCCGCCGCTCCGGACGAGAGCCAGCCGGCCTTCGGCGCGCTGCGCTCACCAGTCGGTGGCGGAACGGAGAATTGTTGATGAATTTAACGGTTTTCGCTCTAGAGATTGAGCATTGTTTCGAAATGATGGTCAAACTTCCGCCGCAATTCTCATGCAACTTCTCCGTGCAAAGAGGACAGGGCAGAGCAGATGAACGACCAGGGCACGAACCCATCCGGCCTTCGGACCGGCGCCTACAGCGGCGAGGGGATCTGGTCGTACTGCCCGATCCGCCAAGAGGCGCGCGAGCTGGCACCCGATCCGGCGCTTGCGGCGCAGCTGCAGCGGGCCGAGGATTTCTGCCGGGACCGCCTTCCCGATCTTTTCGAACACACTGCCCTCTCCGCTCCGGGCGGCACGTGGCAGGTGTTTCCCGAGCGTCAGCTCTTCAAGCTCACCACCGCCTCGGGCCGCAGCTGGTACGCGCGCTACGCGCTGCTTGCCTCGTGGAAGGCCGAGAGCCACAGCTGGCTCTGGAGCTGGGCCTTCCCGCCCGAGTGGGCCACCCCGCCGGAGCTGCTTTGCGTGGCGCGCCGGATGCGCCTGACCGGTGCCCGGAGGGGCTGGGACCTTCTGACCGAACCGTCGCTTCTGGCCAACGAGTACGAGGCCTGGCGCCTCGGGGCGCTGGCGGCGCAGGGCGCCGGCATGCCGCTGGTCTATTGCGCCCCGGTCGGCAATGGCATGACCCATGTCTACGCCATCGACACGCCCTCCTGGGTGAGCTGACCCAAGGAGAGGGCCGCGTATGACGGCGCTGCCCGAAACCACCGAGCGCAGGCTCGGGCTGGTGATCGACCTCGACACCTGCGTCGGCTGTCACGCCTGCGTGGTGGCCTGCAAGGGCTGGAACGATCAGGGCTACGGCGCGCCGCTCTCCGATCAGGACCCGCAGGGCGCCAGACCTCAGGGCACCTTCCTCAATCGCGTGCACAGCTACGAGGTGCAGCCCGAGCGCGGCCCGGCCCAGCACGTGCATTTCCCCAAATCCTGCCTGCATTGCGAGGATGCGCCCTGCGTCACCGTCTGTCCGACCGGGGCCAGCCACAAGCGGGTCGAGGATGGCATCGTGCTGGTCGAGGAAGACGCCTGCATCGGCTGCGGCCTCTGCGCCTGGGCCTGCCCCTACGGCGCCCGCGAGCTCGATATCGCCGCCGGCGTGATGAAGAAATGCACCCTCTGCGTCGACCGCATCTACAACGAGGCCTTGCCCGAGCAAGACCGCGTGCCCGCCTGCGTGCGCACCTGTCCGGCCGAGGCGCGCCATTTCGGCGATCTCTCGGACCCGGAGAGCGAGGTCTCGCAACTGGTCGCGGCGCGGGGTGGCATCGACCTGATGCCCGAGCAGGGCACGAAGCCGGTCAACAAGTACCTCCCGCCGCGGGCCCGCGACGGCTGGGGCGAGGAGACCGACGCGCTGGCGCCGTTCCTCGAGCCGGTGGCGGAGGAGCCGCAGGGCTTTCTCGGCTGGCTCGACCGAACGCTCGGGAGGCTCTGATGCACCCGGCGCCGTCGATCATCCTGTTCACCACGCTTTCGGGGCTCGGCTTTGGCCTCTTGGTCTGGCTCGGTCTCGATCCCACGCCGCCCAGCGGCTGGGTGGCCTTCGCCTTCTACGCCATCGCCTACGCGCTGGCGCTTGCGGGCCTTACCGCCTCGAGCTTCCATCTCGGGCGCCGCGACCGGGCGCTCAAGGCGTTCCGCCAGTGGCGCACGAGCTGGCTCTCGCGCGAGGCGTGGCTCGCTTTGCTGGCGCTGGGCGTCTCGGGGCTCTACGCGCTGGGCCTGCTCTTCGGGCTGGCGCTGCTGCCGCTGGGCTGGCTGGGCGCGGCACTGTCGCTCGCCACGGTCGGCGCGACGGCGATGATCTACACCCAGCTTCGCACCGTGCCGCGCTGGCACCACTGGTCGACCCCGGCGCTGTTCCTTGCGCTGTCGCTGAGCGGCGGCGCGCTGCTCTCGGGGCGGGTGCTGATCGCCAGCGTGCTGCTCTTGCTGAGCGCGGCGCTGCAATTCTGGGTCTGGTATGACGGCGACCGCCGCTTCGCGCGCTCCGGCACCACGCTGGCCAGCGCCACCGGCCTCGGCGAGCGCGGCGCGCCGCGGGCGCTCTTCCCGCCGCATACGGGCAGCAACTACCTTCTCGACGAGATGGTCTATGTGGTGGCCCGCCGCCACGCGCTCAAGCTGCGCTCGATCGCGCTGGTGCTGATGGCGCTGCTGCCGGCGCTCTTGCTGCAACTGCCGCTGCCGCATCTCTTCGGGCTGCTGGCGCTTGCCTCGCACCTGGCGGGCGTGCTGACGGCCCGCTGGCTGTTCTTTGCAGAGGCCGAGCACGTGGTCGGCCTCTACTACGGCAAGCGCTGAGCCTCAGCCCTTGCGGCGGAAGAAGCCCTTGAGGCGGCCGCCGGCCTCGTCGAGATTGTCGCCCATGTCGTCGAGCACCGGGTCGATGCGCGCCTGCCGGAAGCGCCGCCAGCGCACGTAGAGCGCCCAGACCACCGCGACGAGCAATGTCAGGACGATGATGTTGAGCCACGGGATGATTCGCACATCGGGGCTGTCCACGGCGCGCAGGCTCACCGCGTTGGGGTAGACCGAGAGGAATTCGTTGCGCCAGCCGTAATGCTTGATCACCACCCATTGCGGCGCGGCGGCGGTCGAGCGCAGGTCAGCGGCCTCGGCCTGCAGGTTCGAGGTGTCGAACTTGAAATAGGGCGGCCAGCCCCAGCCGGTGTCCTCGTTGCGGTAGACCATAACCTTGTCGTTGTTGAGCCGGGTCTGGATGAAGAACACGTCGCGCCCGGTGACGGTGACGCTCTCGCCGGTGGCAGCGTTCGACCAGAACAGGCTGTTCTCGCCCGGATCGATGCGCTTTTCATAGGTGTCGGTGATCCGCGCAATGTCGTGCTGCGGGAGGGTATAGTGCAGGAAGGCCGCGACCAGCGCCCAGAACAGCACGATGATGGACCATTTCACGTAGCGCATGGCGACCTCCTAGTGGAAATTGGTCAGATAGACGATCAGCCCAATAAGGCAAAGCGGAACGACATACACCCCCAGGATCAGCTTGCGACGCAGCGAATGGTCGTAGTCCCGCAGCCCGGCCTCGACGAAGGCCTCGCGCCCGCCCGGCCCCTGCGCCTCGTCCCATTCAGCCTCGAGCTTGCGCCGCCGCACCCGGCGGGACCACAGCGACAGCGCGGCATAGATCACCGTCAGCACGACAAAGCCGATCCCCAACAGTCGCAGCAGCGCCAGCATGGCGTGGTCCTCCACCGTCCTCCACCGTTCTCCACGGGGCCCGCTTCGGGCCCCGGGTCTCACCTGACCCGGCAGAGGCCCGGAAATCAACCGCTGCGGCGCCGAGGCGGCTCCGGTGGGGAAATCCGCACCTTGCCAGACCGGCCCCGCGCAGGGCATCTTTGCGCCGTTCGAATTCCCATTTCAGGCAAAGACATCATGACCCGCACCATTCTTTTCGCCCTTCCCGCAAGCCTCGCCCTGCTCGCCACCCCGGTCGCCGCCGACGAGATCAGCGACACGCTGCAATCGGCCATCGACGCCTATGAGCAGGGCGATGTGCAATACGCGCTGGAGGAGCTCGACTACGCCCGCTCCAAGCTGCTCGAGATGAAGACCGACGCGCTGGGCGCCTTCCTGCCCGAGCCGCCGGAGGGCTGGACCCGCGAAGTCGACACCGAGGCCAACGCGGCGATGGCGATGATGGGCGGTGGCGTGGCGGCCGAGGCCGAGTACATCTCGCCGGAGGGTGAGTACTACACGGTGCAGATGTTCGCCGACAATCCGATGGTCGCGAGCATGTCGGCGATGATCATGAATGCCGGCGCCATGGGCCTGAAGACCGAGCGCATCGGGCGCCAGAAGTTCGCCGTTCAGGACGATCAGACCATGGGCCTGATCGCCAACCGCATCCTGCTGCAGGTCGACGGCCCCGACGCCGACACCCGCAAGATGCTGCTCGAGGCAATGGATTTCGACGCCATGGCCGGCTTCGGCGGCTGATCTCGCCGCCCGCGCCGCCCCCTCGTCTTCTCTGGTTCGAAAATACCTCGGGGG
>NZ_JBYNAH010000056.1:0-15397 GCF_059781815.1 Salipiger sp.
ACGCCTATGGCGGCCTCGTGAACCGGATGCCGGCCTACGCGCTGATCTTCATGCTCTTCACCATGGCCAATGTCGGCCTGCCGGGCACCTCGGGCTTCGTCGGCGAATTCCTGACGCTGATGGGGATCTTCCAGGTCAACACCTGGGTGGCCGCCGTGGCCGCCACCGGGGTGATCTTCTCGGCCGCCTACGCGCTCTGGCTCTACCGCCGCGTGGTGCTGGGCGACCTGATCAAGGAGAGCCTGCGCACCATCCAGGACATGACCGCGCGCGAGAAGTGGATCTTCGCGCCGCTGGTGGTCATGACGCTCTGGCTCGGGGTCTACCCGGCGGCGGCGCTGGACATCATCGGGCCCTCGGTCGAGGCGCTCGTGGGCAATTATGACACGGCCGTCGCGGCCGCCGATCTCGGCGGACCGACCGTGGCCGAAGCGAACCACTAAGGGGGCGGGGCATGATCTCGGCTGATCTCAACATCATCCTCCCGGAGATCGTTCTGGCGGTCTTTGCCATGCTGGCGCTGATCGGCGCGGTCTACACCGGCAAGGACAAGCTCGCCCCGGTGCTGGTCTGGGCCAGCGCCGCGGTGATGCTGGTCATGGCGCTCTGGATCGGCACCACCGGCGGGCAGGACCAGACGGCGTTCTGGGGCATGTTCATCGACGATGCCTTCTCGCGCTTTGCCAAGGTGGCGATCCTGCTCTCGGCGGCGGCGGTGCTGCTGATGTCCGAGGGCTACATGTCGCGCCACGGGCTGCTGCGCTTCGAGTACCCGGTGCTGGTGCTGCTCTCGGTCGTGGGCATGATGGTCATGGTCTCCGCCGGCGACCTGATGACGCTCTACATGGGGCTCGAGCTGCAATCGCTGGCGCTCTACGTTGTGGCCTCGCTGCGCCGCGACAGCGAGCGCTCGACCGAGGCCGGCCTGAAATACTTCGTGCTCGGCGCGCTGAGCTCGGGCCTGCTGCTCTACGGCGCCTCGCTGGTCTACGGCTTTGCCGGCACCACGCTGTTCTCGGGCGTGATCGCCGCCGCCACCGAGGGGCATGTGTCGATCGGGCTGCTCATCGGCCTCGTGCTGATGGTGTCGGGCCTTGCCTTCAAGGTCTCGGCGGTGCCGTTCCACATGTGGACGCCCGACGTCTACGAAGGTTCGCCAACCCCGGTCACCGCGTTCTTCGCCACCGCGCCGAAGGTCGCCGCGATGGGTCTCTTCGCCCGGCTGCTGTTCGACGCCTTCGGCGGCGCCATCGCCGACTGGAGCCAGGTCGTGGCGCTGCTGTCGCTCTTGTCGATGTTCCTCGGCGGCATCGCCGCCATCGGCCAGCGCAACATCAAGCGCCTGATGGCCTATTCCTCGATCACCCATATGGGCTTTGCGCTCATGGGCCTCGCGGCGGGCACCGAGTTCGGCGTGCAGGCGATGCTGGTCTACATGGCGATCTACGTGACGATGAATGTCGGCACCTTCGCCTTCATCCTGTCGATGAGCCGCGACGGCCAGCCGGTGACCGACATCGGCGCGCTGGGGATGTACTCCAAGCGCGAGCCGGGCAAGGCGCTGGCGATGCTGGTGCTGCTCTTCAGCCTCGCGGGCGTGCCGCCGCTGGTTGGCTTCTTTGGCAAGTTCTACGTGCTGCAGGCGGCCTATGGCGGCGGGCTGGCATGGCTCGCGGTGGCCGGCGTGATCGCTTCGGTGATCAGCGCCTTCTACTACCTGCGCATCGTCTATTTCATGTATTTCGGCGAAGAGCGCGAGGACGCGCTCGATACCGGCGGCTCGCCGGTGCTCTGGGGCTTCCTGATGGTCTCGGCCTTCCTGATGGTGGCCGGGGTGGTGAACCTCTTCGGCGTCGAGGGCGCCGCGGCGGCGGCGGCGGCAACGCTTGTCAACTGAGCTGACCCCCCAGATGTCTGCAAACGGTGACGCGCCATTGGCGCGTCGCTTTTTTGGTGCCGCCTGCGGCGGATTTGCCTCCGGCGGGGATATTTTGAGCCAGAAGAAACGCAAGAGGGCGCGGGCGTGAGTTGGCCCGCGGGATATGGCAAGCGCGTGCTGGCGGAGATCGACAGCACCAACGCGGAAGCGGCGCGGCTCGCGGGGACGCTGGCGGGGCCGGAATGGATTTGCGCGCTGCGCCAGACCGCGGCGCGCGGGCGGCGGGGCCGGGCCTGGGCCAACCCCGAGGGCAATTTCGCGGCGACGCTGCTGACCATGCCGCGCGAGGCGCCGCAGGTGGTGGCATTGCGCAGCTTTGTCGCCTCGCTGGCGCTGTTCGACGCCTTTGCCGCCGCCACCGGCCGGGTGGATGGGCTGGCGCTGAAATGGCCCAACGATGTTTTGCTGAACGGCGGCAAGGTCGCGGGCATCCTGCTCGAGAGCCTCGGCCAGCGCCGCGGCGTGGCGCATCTGGCCATCGGCATCGGGGTCAACCTCGTGGCCGCCCCCGGGGCGGAGGAGGTCGAGCCCGGCGCGCTGCGCCCGGTCTCGCTCTTGTCGGAGACCGGCGTGCATGTGGAGCCGGAGGCGTTTCTCGAGCTGCTCGCCGGTTCCTATGCCGAGCACGAGGCGCGCTTCGTGACCTATGGGTTTGCACCGCTGCGCGAGGCCTGGCTGGCCCGCGCCGCACGGCTCGGCGAGGTGATCACCGCGCGCACCGGCACCGCCGAGATCACCGGCACCTTCGAGACCGTGGACCCTGCCGGCAATCTGGTGTTGAAGACCAGCGCCGGGCGGCAGGCGATCGCCGCGGCGGACGTGTTTTTCTGAGGGAGGAGGCCCGGATGCTTCTGGCCATCGACTGCGGCAACACCAACACGGTCTTCTCGATCTGGGACGGCGAGCGCTTCCTTGCCACCTGGCGGACCTCGACCGAGCATCAGCGCACCGCCGACCAGTATTACGTCTGGCTCTCGACCCTGATGGAATTCCAGGGCATCGAGGCCGACATCACCGACATGATCATCTCCTCGACGGTGCCGCGGGTGGTGTTCAACCTGCGCGTCCTGGCGGATCGCTATTTCAACACGCGGCCTTACGTGGTCGGCAAGCCCGACTGCCTGCTGCCCGTCGACGTGCGCGTCGATGCCGGCACCGCCGTGGGGCCGGACCGGCTTGTAAACACGGTGGCGGGATACGATCTTTACGGTGGCGACCTGATCGTGGTCGATTTCGGCACCGCCACCACCTTCGACGTGGTGGCGCGCGACGGGGCCTACGTGGGCGGCGTGATCGCGCCGGGCGTGAACCTCAGCCTCGAGGCGCTGCACCAGGCCGCCGCCGCATTGCCGCATGTGGACATCACCAAGCCGCAGCGCGTGGTCGGGACGAATACCGTGGCCTGCATGCAATCCGGCGTGTTCTGGGGCTATGTCGGTCTCGTCCGTGAAATTTGCGACCGCATCAAGGCCGAACGCGACCGGCCGATGCGGGTCATCTCAACAGGCGGGCTGGCGCCTCTTTTCCAGCAATCCGAGGACCTGTTCGACGAGTGGGTGGATGAACTCACCATGCATGGTCTGACCGTCATACACAGCTACAACAAAAGGCAGGAAACTGCATGAGTAACGAGCGTATCATCTATCTCCCCCTCGGGGGCGCCGGCGAGATCGGCATGAACTGCTATGTCTACGGATATGGCGAACCGGGCAATGAGCGGCTGATCGTCGTCGACCTGGGCGTCGCCTTCCCCGACATGGACAGCAGCCCCGGCGTCGACATCATCTTCGCCGACATCTCCTGGCTGGAGCAGAACCGCGACCGCATCGAGGCGGTGTTCATCACCCACGCTCACGAGGACCATATCGGCGCCGTGGGCCATTGCTTCGAGCGGCTCGGCGTCAAGATCCACGCCCGCGCCTTCACCGCCAACCTCGCGCGGCAGAAGCTGGCCGAGTACGGCTATTCCGAAGACACGGTGCAGACCTGCTCGAAATGGCCCGAGACCGTCGAGGTGGGGCCCTTCAAGGTCGGCTTCCTGCCGATCTCGCACTCGATCCCGGAGAGCTCGGCGCTGGTCATCGACACGCCGGCGGGGCGGCTGATCCACTCCGGCGACTTCAAGCTCGACCCGAGCCCGGTGGTGGGCGAGGCCTTCGATCCCGAGCTCTGGGCCGAGGTCTCCTCGGGCGGCGTCAAGGCGCTGGTCTGCGACTCGACCAACGTGTTCTCGCCCAACCCGGGCCGCTCGGAGAGCGAGGTCGGCCCCAATATCGAGGAACTGGTCGCGAGCGCGCCCAACATGGTCGTCGCCACCACCTTCGCCTCCAACGTGGCGCGGGTGAAGACGCTGGCCGAGGCGGGCTCCAAGGCGGGCCGCTCGATCTGCCTTCTGGGCCGCGCCATGCGGCGGATGATCGAGGCCGCGATCGAGACCGGCGTGCTCACCGATTTCCCCAAGGTGATTGGGCCGGAGGACGCGGTGCAGATCCCGCGCGAGAACGTCATCCTGATCGTGACCGGCAGCCAGGGCGAGCGCCGGGCCGCCAGCGCGCAGCTCTCGCGCGGCAAGTACAACGGCATCGAGCTGAAGGAGGGCGATCTCTTCCTGTTCTCCTCCAAGACCATCCCGGGCAACGAGAAAGACGTGATCCGGATCATGAACAACCTGTCGGAAAAGGGCGTCGACGTGGTCGATGACAGCGCCGGCAAGTATCACGTCTCGGGCCATGCCAACGGGCCGGACCTCGCGCGGCTGCACGAGATCGTGGCGCCCCAGATCGTCATCCCGATGCATGGTGAGCACCGCCACCTGCGCGAGCATGTCAAGCTTGCGCAGTCGAAGGGCCGCACCGGGGTGCTGGCGGTCAACGGCATGATGATGGACCTCAGCGGCAACGAGCCGACCGTGGCCGAGTGGATCGAGGCCGGTCGCACCTATCTCGACGGCTCGGTGCAGATCGGCGCGCTCGACGGCATCGTGCGCGACCGCATCCGCATGGCGCTGAACGGCCATGTCATCGTCACCGTGATCCTCGACGAGGATGACGAGCCGCTGGGCGAGCCGTGGTGCGAGCTCAAGGGCCTGCCCGAGATCGGCCGCAGCAATGCGCCGCTGGTCGATGTTCTGGAGGAGGATCTGAGCCAGTTCCTCGGCCGCGCCGGCGAGAAGACCCTCACCGATGACGACAAGATCGAGGAGGGCATGCGCCGCATCGTGCGCAACAGCGCCCAGAACGAGATCGGCAAGAAGCCGGAAGTCACCATCGTGGTCAGCCGCCTCTCCTGAGGCGGCGCGACACCGTTGACGACCGCGCCGCCTTGCGTCATCCCGTCCGTCATGACGGATCATGATGCAGAGGCGGTGCTCGGCCGCATTCCCGGACGCCTGAAAGAGGCGCGGCAGGCCCGTGGCCTGTCGCTCGACGCGGTGGCCAAGCTCTCGGGCGTCAGCCGCTCGATGGTGAGCCAGATCGAGCGCGGCGAGAGCAATCCCACCGTGGCGACGCTGTGGAACCTCACCCGCGCGCTGCAGGTGGATTTCGCCGGGCTGCTGGAGCTCGGCCAGCCCGAGCGCAGCATCGAGGTGATCCGCGCCGCGCAGGCGCCGACCATCACCGGCCACGGCCAGGGCTGCCACATCACCATCCTCTCGGAGCCCGAGAAGGTCGGCATTCACGAGATCTACGACATCCGCTTCGATCCCGGCGGCGCGCTCGAGAGCGAGCCGCACGGGCAGGGCGCGCGCGAGCATCTGACCGTGCTCGAGGGCGGGCTCAGCGTGGTTTCGGGCGAGGCGCAGGATACGCTCGCGCCGGGCGACACGGCGCGCTACGCTGCCGATGTCGCGCATGCGATCCGCGCAGGCGAGCAGGGCGCCCGCTGCTTCCTGATCGTGGAGACGCCGTGACGGCGCGATGATAGGCGTGATAGCGGACATATTTCCGCGATAACGTATCTTTTATATTGACCTGAAATCCGCAATGACGGAAGAGGGGCGCAATCCAACGGAAGGAGCGCCTCTATGTCCGATGCTTTTCTCAGCCACATGCGCGACACGCTCGCGGGGATCGAGGCCGAGGGCCTGATGAAGACCGAGCGGCTGATCACCTCGCCGCAGGGCACGCGCGTGGGGGTCGACGGGCGCGAGCTGATCAATCTCTGCGCCAACAACTATCTCGGGCTCGCCGATCACCCGGCGCTGGTCGAGGCGGCGACCTCGGCGATGCGCGATCACGGTTACGGCATGGCCTCGGTGCGCTTCATCTGCGGCACGCAGGATCTGCACCGGGAGCTTGAGCAGCGACTCGCCGCCTTCCTCGGCACCGATGACAGCATCCTCTTCGCCGCCTGCTTCGACGCCAACGGCGCGCTGTTCGAGCCGCTGCTCGGCCCGGAAGACGCGGTGATCTCGGACGCGCTCAACCACGCCTCGATCATCGACGGCATCCGGCTCTGCAAGGCCAAGCGCTACCGCTACGCCAATTCCGACACGGCGGATCTCGAGGCGCAGCTGAAAGCGGCGCGGGCGGATGGCGCGCGGCACATCATGATCGCCACCGACGGCGTGTTCTCGATGGATGGCTATCTCGCCAAGTTGCCCGAGATCCGCGCGCTGGCCGATCGCTATGACGCGCTGCTGATGGTCGATGACTGCCACGCCACCGGCTTCATGGGGCCCAAGGGGCAGGGCACGCCGGCCCATTGCGGGGTCAGCGCCGATCTGCTGACCGGCACGCTCGGCAAGGCGCTTGGCGGCGCGCTTGGCGGTTATATCGCCGGGCCTCAGCCGGTGATCGACCTGCTGCGCCAGCGTGCGCGGCCCTACCTGTTCTCCAACGCCCTGCCGCCGGCGGTGGTGGCCGCGGGGCTCACCGCGCTCGATCTGGTCGAGCAGGGCGACGACCTGCGCGCGCAGCTCTTCGACAATGCCCGGTACTGGCGTGAGGGGCTGACCGAGGCGGGCTTCGACCTGCTGGAGGGCGAGCACCCGATCATTCCGGTGATGCTCTATGATGCGCGCAAGGCGCAGGCGATGGCGCAGCGGCTCTACGAGCTTGGCGTCTACGTCTCGGGCTTTTTCTTTCCCGTGGTGCCCAAAGGCCGCGCCCGCATCCGCACCCAGATGAACGCCGCGCTCACCCGCGCGGATCTCGACGAGGCGCTGGCGGCCTTCGCGCAGGCGGGGCGTGACACAGGGGTTCTGACATGACCAACCAGATGATCGCATTGGAGAAATCCAAGCCCGAGCCGGGCCTCTGGCAGGTCGAGGCGCCGGTGCCCGAGATCGGCCCCGAGGATGTGCTGATCCGGATCAACAAGACCGGCATCTGCGGCACAGACATCCATATCTGGAACTGGGACGAATGGGCGCAGCGCACCGTGCCGGTGCCGCTAATCACCGGCCACGAATTCGCCGGCGAGATCGTCGAGCTGGGCCGCGACGTGAGCGGGCTCGAGATCGGCCAGCGCTGTTCGGGCGAGGGGCATCTGATCGGGCGTCAGAGCCGTCAGAGCCGCGCCGGGCGCTTCCATCTCGATCCCGAGACCCGCGGCATCGGCGTCAACGAGCAGGGCGCCTTCGCCGAGTATTTGCGCCTTCCGGCCTTCAACGTGGTGCCGCTGCCGGACGCCGTCGATGACGAGATCGGCGCGATCCTCGACCCGCTGGGCAACGCGGTCCACACGGCGCTGAGCTATGATCTGGTGGGCGAGGACGTGCTGATCACCGGCGCCGGCCCCATCGGCATCATGGCGGCGGCGGTGGCGCGGCATGTGGGCGCGCGGCACGTGGTGATCACCGACGTGAACCCGGCGCGGCTGGAGCTTGCGGCGCAGGTGACGGACGTGGTGCCGGTCAACGTGGCGCAGGAGGATCTGCGCGACGTGGCGGCGCGGCTGAAGATGAAGCAGGGCTTCGACGTCGGGCTCGAGATGTCGGGCAACCAGGCGGCGCTCGACCAGATGGTCGAGAGCCTGGTGATGGGCGGGCGCATTGCGCTCTTGGGCATCCCGCCGGGCAAGAGCCCGGTCGACTGGTCGCGCATCGTGTTCAAGGCGATCACGCTCAAGGGCATCTATGGCCGCGAAATCTTCGAGACCTGGTACAAGATGATCGCGATGCTGGAAAACGGGCTCGACGTGCGCCGGGTGATCACTCACCGCTTCGCGGCAAAGGATTTCCGCGAGGGGTTCGAGATCATGCGCAGCGGGCTCTCCGGCAAGGTGGTGCTGGACTGGCGCTGACTGCCGACGCGTGGCCATGACAGGTCCGAAGCCAGAGACGCGACGGTTCGCGTCAGCGGCCGGTTCCGCGACCAATCGTCAAAGCGGCGGCCGTCGAAGCCCCATCACAGCGCGGCTTCCGATCTGTGAGGCGCGCGCCGGAGCCGACCGGCGCGCGCCATCGCTCAGCCTTCCGAGCGGATCTGATCGACGAGCTGGCGCATGCCGTCGAGCGGCACGTAGCCGCGAAGCATCTGGTCGCCGAAGACGAAGCTCGGCGTGCCGTTGATCTGCAGCCGCGTCGCCAGTTCCCGGGTCTCCTGGATGCGGCGGGTGACTTCCTCGTCCGACATCCGCGCGATGATCGCCTCGGCGTCGAGCCCCAGCGTGTCGGCGAGACGGCGCAGCACCGGCTCGGTCGGCTCGCCCTCGAGGGTGATCAGCGCGTCATGCACCGATTTGTAGGCCTCGTCGCCCGCCTCCATCAGCGTCGCGATGGCGAAGCGCGAGGAGGTGACCGAGGCCTCCCCGAGGATCGGGAACTCCTTCATGATGAAGCGGATGTTGCCGTCGCTCGAGATCAGCTCCTCGACCTCGGGGAAGGCGCGGCGGCAATAGCCGCAACGGTAGTCCGAGAACTCGACGATGGTGATGTCGCCATCGGGATTGCCACCGACATAGGAATAGCCGTCGCGGAACAGCGCGTCGGCATTGTCGGCCACGATCTGCTGGTCGGCCACCGCCTGCTGCTCGGCCTGACGGCTTTCGAGCGCGTTCACCGCCTCCATGATGACCTGCGGGTTCTCGAGCAGGTACTCGCGCACCTGCGCGCCGAAGGCCTCGCGCTGTTCGGGGGTCATGGTCGAGAAGTCGAAGTCCTGCGCCGTCGCCGGCAGCGCGGCGGCGAGACCGGCGGCAAGGGTCAGCGCGGCGGCGGGGCGGGTCAGTCGGGTCAGCATGGCAGCTCCTGTGATTGTTCGTTGAGGGACCTGTATCGGTCGCGGTGTCCGGTGTCAGCGTTTCTTTTGAGCGCGGGCGGCGGCATCGGCCACGTCCTGCGCGCGGCGATAGGGGGCCGAGCCGCGGGGCAGCAGCCCAAGCGCGCGCTTGGCGTGGATGCCGGCATCGTGCAGCCGGCCCTGAAGCGCATAGCGCTGCGCCGTGGCCTCGGAGGCCATGCCGGTGTTGCCGGTCTTGGCATAGGCCACCGCGAGGTCGCGCAGCACGCGGGCATCGCGCCAGTCGCGGTCGCGCGCCTCCTCGAGCGTGCGCAACGCGGCGCTGTACTGCCCGGCGGCAAGCTGTGCCCGCCCGAGACCGCCGAGGATCTGGGCATTGCGCGGCGCGAGCTGGCGGGCCTGGCCATAGACCTGGATGGCGGGGCCGGCCTGACGGCTCTCGAGCAGGATCTGCCCCTTCAGGTCGCGCAGGAAGGGATCGTTCGGGCGCAGCGCGATGGCGCCGTCTATGGCGCGCAGAGCGCGCTTGAGATCCGACTGGCGGTGCTGTGCCGCCGCCTCGGCCATCAGCGCGATATCCTTGCTCGGCAGCCGGTCGAGCCGCCGCAGGGTCCAGCTCGGGGCGCGCAGGAAGGCGGCGAGCTTGGCGCGGGCGCGGGCGAACCAGTAGGCGGTTCCGGGATCGGCGGCGGCGCCCTGACCGGGCGAGGCGGCCACCAGCCCCTGCAGTGCGCGCAGACGGTCGCGGGTGAGCGGGTGGGTCTGGATGTACGGGTCCTGACGCGGTGCGGACAGCAGCTCCTGGCCGCGGAACAGCTCCTGCACCTCGACGGCGCCGCGCGGGTCGAGCCCGGCATTGACCATGGTCCGCACCGAGCTGATGTCGGCGGCGCTTTCCTCGGCGCGGGTGTGCGACATGAAATTGTTCATCGCCGAGGCGGAGGTGCCCAGCATGATCGCAGCGGCGGCATCGCCGCTGCCGGTGCTGGCCCCGGCGGCGGCGGCCAGCGCCATGCCGAGCAGCGTCGCGGTGCGGGCGTTGCGCATGTTGCCGAGCCGGCGGGTGATATGGCCATTGGTGATATGCGCCGCCTCGTGCGCGATCACCGCCTGCAGCTGCGCCGGGGTCTCGAGCTTCATGATCAGCCCGGAATTGATGTAGATGGTCTTTGTATCGACGACAAAGGCGTTGAGGCTGTCGTCCTTCACCATCATCACCTGCACCTGCGACGGGCTCAGCCCCGCGCCGCGCAGAACCGGGGCGGCGACCATCGCCAGCGCGTGCTCGATATCGGCGTCGCGCAGCAGGGTGACGGCGCGGGCGGGCAGGGCGGCCAAGAGCAGCGTGGCCACGAGCAGCAGCGCGGCAAACGGTCGTGCGGCAGCGGCGGACATTGACCCTCCCCTCCTTCGTCAATACTCCCAGGTCCGAGCCACCATGGGAGAGCAGGATGCGAAACTCAAGCCGGGGCGCGGTCGATCCCTTCATCGTGATGGATGTCATGGAAGCGGCGCGCGCCGCCGAAGAGGCCGGGCGCCACATCATTCACATGGAGGTGGGCCAGCCCTCGTCGCCCGCGCCGGCCCATGCCCGCGCGGTGCTGGCCGAAACCATGAAGACCGACCCGCTGGGCTATACCGTGGCGCTCGGCCTGCCGGCGCTGCGCCAGCGCATCGCGCGGCTTTACGGCGAGTGGTACAACGTCGATCTCGATCCCGCCCGGGTGGTGGTCACGCCGGGCTCTTCAGGGGGCTTCATCCTGGCCTTCACCGCGATGTTCGACGCCGGCGACCGGGTGGCGCTGGGAATGCCGGGCTACCCGTCCTACCGCCAGATCCTCAAGGCGCTCGATCTGGTGCCGGTGGAGGTGCCCGCCAAGCCCGAGAACGGCTACCAGCTGGTGCCCGGGGATCTCGCGGGCGTCGACTACCAGGGGCTGATGATGGCCTCGCCGGCGAACCCCACGGGCACGATGCTCGACCGCGCCGAGCTTGGCGCGATGATCGAGACCTGTCAGGCCAACGGCGCGGCGTTCCTCTCGGACGAGATCTATCACGGCATCGAGTATGACAAGCGCGCGGTGACCGCGCTCGAGCTGTCGGACGATGTCTGCGTGATCAACTCGTTCTCGAAGTACTTCTCGATGACCGGCTGGCGGGTGGGCTGGCTGGTGCTGCCTGAGCGCATGGTGCGGCAGGTCGAGCGGCTGGCGCAGAACCTGTTCATTTGTCCGCCGCACGCGGCGCAGGTCGCGGCGCTTGCGGCGATGGATTGCGGCGACGAGCTGCAGGAGAACCTCGCGGTCTATGCGAAGAACCGCGAGCTGATGCTCAAGGGGCTGCCCAAGGCCGGCTTCGACCGCATCGCGCCGCCCGATGGGGCCTTTTACGTCTATGCCGATGTCAGCCACCTTACCGGTGACAGCCGCGCTTTTGCCGCCGAGATCCTCGACAAGGCGGGGGTGGCGGTGACGCCGGGGCTCGATTTCGATCCCAAGCGCGGCCATGGCACGCTGCGGTTTTCCTATGCGCGCAGCACGGCGGATATCGAAGAGGGGCTGACGCGGCTTGCGCGGTTCATGAAGGAACGCGGGTAAGCCCAAGATTTTTAGTCCTAAAAATCTTGGGCGGTAAGAATTTTCGGACGAAAATTCTTACCGCTCTCGCGCGGGCTGCGAATCCGGCGCGGGCGTGCTAGCGTGGCGCAAAACAACAAGATCGATGGCGGATGAGCAGGATCTTCCTTCTTCTGGCGGCGCTCTTTCTGGGCTCCGTCGCGGCGGCGCAGGACCTTGGCGGGCGGGCGTTGTTCGAACGCGGCGCGCTCGAGGACCGGCGCGGCGGCACCGAGCTCACGCTCGGGCTGAGCCAGGGCGTGCCGTGGCGCGCCTTCACCCTCACCGATCCGGCCCGGCTGGTGGTGGATTTCCGCGAGGTCGACTGGCAGGGCGCGGATCCCGCCGCCCTGGGCCGCTCCGAGCGTGTCGAGGCGCTGCGCGTCGGGCGCATCCGCTCGGGCTGGTCGCGGCTGGTGGCAGAGCTCTCCGAGCCGATAGTGATCGGGCAGGCCGGCATGCGCGTCACCGAGACCACCGGCGCCGCTGAGCTGACGCTGCGCCTCACGCCCGCCACGCGCGAGGAGATGGCCGCCGCGTCGGGCGCTCCGCGCGATCCGCGCTGGGATCTGCCCGAGCCGCGCGCCAGCGCCGCGCCGCCGCGCGACCCCTCTGCGCCGCTGCGCATCATGCTCGATCCCGGCCACGGCGGCATCGACCCCGGAGCGCAGCGCGACGGCCATAGCGAGGCCAATCTGATGCTCACCTTCGCGCGCGAGCTGCGCGACGTGCTGCGCCGCGCCGGTTATGCCGTCGAGATGACGCGCGACGCCGATGTCTTCGTCTCGCTCGAGGGGCGGGTGGCGCTGGCCCATCAGGCGGGCGCCGACCTCTTCATCTCTCTCCATGCCGACGCCATCGAAGAGGGCATCGCCCACGGCGCCACGGTTTACACGCTCTCCGAAGATGCCTCGGACGCGGCCTCGGCGGCGCTGGCCGAGCGCCACGATCGCGACGACATCCTCGCCGGGCTCGACCTCTCGGGGGCCGACGACCGGGTTGCGGACGTGCTGCTTGATCTCGCGCGGCTCGACAATGCCCCGCGCAGCGCGGCGCTCGCGAAACATCTGATCGACCGCATCCGCAACGCCGTGGGCACGGTGCACAAGCGGCCGCTGCGCCGCGCGGGCTTCTCGGTTCTGAAGGCCGCCGACATTCCCTCGGTGCTGATCGAGGTGGGATTCCTGTCGACCGCGAAGGATCTCAGCAACCTGCAGGACGAATTCTGGCGTGCCGGCATGGCGGCGGGCATCCGCGACGGCATCGAGGCCTGGGCGCTGGAGGACGCGGCTCTGGCGCGGCTGCGGCGGCAATAGACGCCACGTCGGTGACGGCAAACCCGTGCCGTCACGTGCCCGTGTGTTTTGACCGCGCGCCGCGCAGGGTATAAGGACACGGCAATCTTCAGAGGCGGCCCTCAGTGACTCGGTTCATACTCTCCTTCTTCGGCGGCATCTTCAGCATCATCACGCTGGGGATCATGATGTTCGCGCTCACCGTGGGCGCGGTGTTCTGGATGTATGGACGCGACCTGCCCAGCCACGAGAGCCTGGCGCAATATACCCCGCCGACGATCAGCCGGATCTACAGCCAGGAAGGCCGGATCATCGACGAATTCGCCCAGGAGCGTCGCCTGTTCACCCCGGCGGACCAGATCCCCGACCTGGTGAAAGAGGCGTTCATCTCGGCCGAGGACAAGAACTTCTACACCCACCAGGGCTATGACCCGCGCGGCATCGCCGCCGCGGTGGTCGACGCGGTGAAGTCTCGCGGCCGCGACGTGCGCGGCGCCTCGACAATCACCCAGCAGGTGATGAAGAACTTCCTGCTCTCGGGCGACCGCCGCGCCGAGCGCAAGATCAAGGAGATCATCCTCGCCAGCCGCGTCGAGCAGGCGCTCAGCAAGGAGAAGATCCTCGAACTCTATCTCAACGAGATCTTCCTCGGCCAGAACTCCTACGGCGTCACGGCCGCCGCCCAGACCTATTTCAACAAGACGCTCTCGGAGCTCGAGCCGCACGAGGCGGCCTTCCTCGCCTCGATGCCGAAGGCGCCGTCGGATTATCACCCGGTGCGCAACAAGGAGCGGTTGCTGCAGCGCCGTGACTACGTGCTGCGCGAGATGCACGACAACGGCTATCTCTCGGACGAGGTCTATGAGCACGAGCGCGCACAGCCGCTGCGCTCGGTGCAGAACGGCGATTTCGAGCCCTACCAGCGCTCGCTGCCGCCGCGCGACTACTTCACCGACGAGATCCGCCGCCAGCTGTCCCGCGATTTCGGCGAGGGCGAGTTCTTCTCGGGCGGCTTCAGCGTGCGCGCCACGCTCGATCCCGAGATGCAGACCAAGGCGGCGGAATCGCTGCGTATCTCGCTCGAGAACTACGACCGCAGCCTGGGCCGCTGGCGCGGCACCGGCAAGACCATCCCCGAGGACCAGCTCGGCACGGAAGAGGCCTGGCGCGAGGCACTGGCCAACACCTCGGTGGCGCGCGACATCACGCTCGAGACCGAGTGGCGCCCGGCGGTGGTGCTCGAGGTCGGCGACAGCGCGATGCGGCTCGGCATCGAGGGCGTGGCCAGCGACGACGCCCGCGGCAACTCGGTCCCGCGCGAAGATATTTCTTGGGTGCGCGGCAGCTTCCGCGACAATTTCGAGCGCGGCGACGTGGTGCATGTGCGCGAGATGGTCACCGACAATGACGGCAGTTTCATCCGCTGGACCCTGCGGCAGGTGCCGCGGGTGCAGGGCGCCTTCATGGCGATGGACGTGCACACCGGCCGGGTGATCGCCATGCAGGGCGGCTTCTCCTATCAGGATTCGGTGTTCAACCGCGCCACCCAGGCGCAGCGCCAGCCGGGCTCGTCCTTCAAGCCCTTCGTCTACGCCTCGGCGCTCGACTCGGGCTATGCGCCCTCGACCATCGTGATCGACGCGCCGATCGAGATCGACACGCCGCAGGGCGTGTGGCGGCCGAAGAACTCGTCCAACACCTATTACGGCCCGACGCCGCTGCGCACCGGCATCGAACAGTCGCGGAACCTGATGACCATCCGTCTCGCGCAGGAGATCGGCATGGACACGGTTGCGCGCTACGCCGAGAAATTCGGCGTCTATGACCACATGGGCCGCTTCCTGTCGAACGCGCTCGGCGCCGACGAGACCACGCTCTACAAGATGATCTCGGCCTACGCGATGTTCGCCAATGGCGGCGAGCGCGTCGAGCCGACGCTGGTCGACCGGGTGCAGGATCGCTACGGTCGCACGATCTACAACCACGAGAGCGCCAAGGGCAACGAGCGGGTCTGCGTCGATTGCGCCGAGGACAGCCTGCCGCCGGGCGTTGGGCCGACGATCCGCAACAACCGCGAGCGCATCATGGACGCGGTCACCGCCTACCAGCTGACCTCGATGATGCAGGGCGTTGTGCAGCGCGGCACCGCGTCGAACGTGGTCGATCTGGGCGTGCCCACCGCCGGCAAGACCGGCACCACCAACGACGCCAAGGACGTGTGGTTCATCGGCTTCACCTCGAACATCGTGGCGGGCTGCTATATCGGTTATGACAATCCCAGCCCGCTGGGCCGTGGCGCCGAGGGCGCCGCGAGGTGCGGCCCCGTGGTGCCGCGCGGGAAGACCGACGCGGGGGCGAAAAAAG